>CAUFVC010000107.1:0-7021 GCA_959029275.1 uncultured Eubacteriales bacterium
GATTATATTGTAGTATTCTTTTATTCCCCGTATCGGTAATATACAGTTTTTGATCTCTGACAAAAATTCCGTATGGCTGATGGCAACGGATATCCCGTAAAACCGTCATTTTCCTTGTATCTCCGTCAATCCGGCAGATACGGTCTGTGGTAAAGTCTGCCACATATACATTTCCATTTTCATCGGCAGCGATACTGCCTGGAAATTGCAGTGGCTGCTCATTGCCCGTGTCGATCTCAAATTGTCTCCACCCCGATTTTGTGTATTGGAGAATGGCTTTTCTCTTTGTATCCGTGACAAGAAGCCCTTTTTTATAGAGTGTGATTGCCAATGGAAACGCGATCACACTCCGTTCATCCCGGACCGTCCACAGTGCCTTCCTGTCCAGATCCAACTGTCTGACCCGCTTTCCGCGCATATCAACGATATACAGAACATGTTCCTCCCGGTCATACGCTAGCCCTGACGGATATGATAAGCCATTCTCCTTATACACAATCTGCTCGATCACAGGGGTCATTTTTTCAGATATCCCCGCACGAGCTCCGCAAAAGAGGAGATATCCTTGATTTTATCCATATTGAGATCGCTATCATCAATCTCAATATCATAGGCCTCTTCAATCTCAACGAGAATCGACAAGGCCAGTATGGAATCGATGCCTAGGGATAGCAACGGCGTATCATATTGCAATGCATCGATTTTCGCCTGATCCTTCATCCGAGATGTGATAATCTGTTTGACCTTTTCTTCTATCGTATTGATTTCCATATTAATCTCCATTCCGGAGCGTTCGCGATGGGGCAAAGAGAAATTCGCCAGGGCGATCTCTCTTCTGCCATGAGAGCTATCTGTGACGCTCCTGCACAGATAGCTTGTCTCTATCCAACATTTCTGACAGCGCAACCCGCAGGACTCGTTGATTGGCCCCGTCCAATATATAAAGATATTCTTTATCCACGGCGACGCTATTGGGGTTGGCCAATTGAATGCCCTCCGCCGGCCCGTCGCTCCCCATACCTGGCCCTAAACCGCCGACCAGGGTAAAAATTTTGTTGTGGCGCAAGGAGAGTATCCGCACAGAATGGTTGCCAGATTCCGCAATACAGACGATTCCACAAGGTCCTCCGCATACAGCGGTCGGCCGGTTTAAAAGTGCATAGGCCGGCGGCGCTCCATCGCCCCCATATCCGGCAGTTCCCTTCCCCGCGATGGTCTCAATCCGTTGGCTATGCAAATCAATTTGCCGGATGCAATGATTGAAATAATCAGCCACGAAAAGGACGTCTCCCTTCCAATCGATGCCAATGCCATAGATCTCATTGAATCTTGCGTGGACCGCAGAATGTCCATCCCCCTGATAGCCAAATCTAGAATCCCCGGCAAAAGTACTGAGCATTCCCCGTCGGTCCATTTTCCGCACGACATTGTTCGCTATATCCGCGATGTAGAGATTGCCGTGTCGGTCGACTGCGACACCGCCTGGTTTGTTGAGCAGCGCCCTCTTCGCGGGGCCTCCATCTCCCGAATACCCCGCTTTTCCAGTGCCGCAGACCGTTGAGATCAAACCGCTCTGCAGATCGACTAGGCGAATGACATCGTTTCCGGTATCCGCGATGTATAGGGCATGATCCGTCGCCCAGAGCGCCGTCGGTTTGTTGAGCAGTGCCTTCTTCGCGGGGCCTCCATCTCCACTGTAACCATAGCGCCCTGTTCCAGCAACCCCTTCCACCACATCTCCTGTCATCTGTACAATTTGATGGTTATCCTGATCGGCAATAAAAACCTGCCCCCGCGAGTTACACGCGATCCCCTGCGGTTCCCAAAAGCGCCCCTCCTTGGCAGGCTGGACCTGATCAATCTTTCCTGGCATCCCCCACTGTCCCGCCACCGTCTTAACGGCGATGCCGGATGCGAACAGGATTCTCTGGGGCTGCGCTTTTCTCTCCCCTGCATACCGTACGATCTGGTTGCGCCGGTAGGACTTGGCCAGGAATAAGGCAGTGGCCGCTTTCTTTAACACTATGTCAAATTTGCCGTCGCTGGGATATGAGGCCACTCCTGCGCTGAAGGTTATCCGCAAGTTGGCGTAATCCTTTCCGCAATGTTTCAAAAAGGGTTCCTTTCGGAACAGGGCAAGGGTCCGCCGCATCCTCGTCTCTGCATCTGCGCCTGTCTCCGCTACAAGAATGAGGTATTCGTCTTCTCCCTCTCTCCGAAACACTCTGTCTGGGCCAAAATGCGCATCAAAGAACGCATCGATTTTGGCCAGCGCTGTCTGACAACATGCATCGCCAAACTTCATCGCATAGCGTATATAGAAGTCAATATCCACATAAACAAGGCTGTAGCTCTCCCAACTGGCTGCTACATTTCGCAATATCTCGATTACTCCTAGAATCACCTCTATTCCGTAAACCTCTACATCATATTATAGAACGAGTCTTCTCTGCAAAAAACGAATATTAGTTCCTATCTGCGCGGATTTTCGTTGGACTATGTAAATCTCTTAAAGAAGGATTCTTCATTGGCAGGCATAACCTTTGTCTCAAAAAATTGTAAGTATCGCCGCATCTTCCTCTCCAGTCCACGGGGTATCCAGGGTGTCTGGATCGCATCATAGGTAAAATTCGCCCAGCCGTCCAAAGACGTTGGGAATTTCATTCCATACTGAATTGCCGTCCTATAGAGCGGAGTCCCGAGATAAGGAGAAAATACAAAAAGCAGAATTTCCGTTTCGGGATGGATCCTCTTAATCTGTTCAATCAGGCTCATGGTTCTCTCCGTATCCTGCTCCGGGTTCCATGGAAATCCCATCATAAACGACAGCGACGGTTGGAGCCCCTCCTCTCGGCACCGGTACACAAGCTCCAGAACCTGCTGATTTGTGTGTTTCTTATTGATCTTCGTCAACACTTCTTCATCTCCAGATTCTACGCCGGCGATAATCCGGTATAAGCCTCCTGCTTTTAGCTGGTGTATCTCCTGTTTCGAGAACTTTATGAATTGACGTATGGCTACCGTTCCATCCCATCGGATAGGACTGTGATCACCTAACAACTTGGCTAGGGTGAGGGCACGCTTTTTATCGACAAAGAAATTGTTATCAAAAAAATGGATCGCGTCAATGCCACAATGGTCATACAGCCAGCGGAGATCCCGATACACATTGCCGGCCGGCAGGCCGTACCATTTTTGGTGAAACACCGCACTGATGGAACAGAATGAACAGCCATACGGACAGCCGCGGCTGGATTCATAGCCTAAAAGCCGCTTATTTCCCCATTTCGAATGGATATAGCGCTCCATAGGCAACTGCTCATAGCTGTGTATCAGATTTGTCTGCATCTGAAAATCCGGATAGCATTGGACGGTTGTTTTGACCACCGTTCCATCCCGATTCTTGTAGAGTAGATTTGGAATCTCATCGATGGCGCGGTGATCTCGCAGACAGTCCGCCAATTTTCGGATATTCGCCTCCCCCTGCCCCATCATGACAATATCCACAAGAGGGTGGCGAATGGTCTCATCCGGCATAAGGCTGGCATGCCAGCCTCCCCACACGATAGGAATCTGACTGTCGATCCTCTTGATCCTCTCAATCGCCCGCAAGCCATTGACAATCTGATAGCTGGTGATGGCGCTAACCCCCACCATAACGGCATTTTGCAGCTTTTGCGCGAGAGCGGATGTGGTTATTTCCCCCAGACGCTCATCCACAACATCCACTTCGTAGTCGCTCTCATGAAATTGAGCTGCCAAAGTCACAATTGATAGGGGGACATCCGTATACAGCGTCGTTATCTCCTGATCCGCCGCATTCAACAGTGAGGGATAGAACAATATAATTCTATGCATAATCTGTGCCCTTTCCATTTATAAGACTCCACAGAAGTGCTTTGAGAAGTTTCGTAACGGTTTCTACAGGTATCTCTTGCTTTAGCAGCGAAATCTGGACATGGAGCGCATCGCTCAAAATCGTCGAGAGCACCGCAAGCCCTTGCAGCTCATGGTCTGAGGTCGCGGAGTTAAATTCTTCCTTAGCGATCGCGAGAAATGAGGCGATGTACATTTGATAAATCGATGCAAGTCTCGCGCGAAGATATTCATCTCCTGTATCCCTGATCACATTCCACATATCCAGATATGTGTCTAAAGCGGGGGCATGCTTCAGCGTTCCTAGACAATAGCTGTCTACTAAGACCTCCACCTTGCTCCTCTGATCTTGCATCGCGCGAAGAGTGGTCTGTATATTCTGAACCCACTGTTGTCCCGAATATTCCATGGCATCGAGGAGCAATTCCTTGTCTCCCCTTGGAAATAAAGATTGCAACGTTTTTTGAGGGATGCCGGTCCGCGCCTGAATATGTTGCAAACTTATGCAGGATGTTCCATGTTGAAGCATTTCATTGACTGTGATTTTAAGAATGGCTTGTCTTTTCATATTTTCATCCATTTATCTAAAAAACGTAAAACTGTCAGATCATAGGTTTCCCCCAAAACCGCGCGGTTTGTAAGATGATGCGCTTTATCCACGGCAAGAAATTGGGCATTCTCGGATTGACACAGGGTGTAGGCCAGCTCTGCGTTCTTATATGGGATGATCCGATCACGGCGGCTCTGAATAAATAAAATCGGAAGTCCTCGGAGCCCTTCCAGCCTTCGCCTCATTCGCTGACTCATGGACTGGAATCCTGCAACATAGAGGTAGAGGAATAAAAACGCCGCCTGGGAAATTCGGCTTTTAATTTTTTTATTTTGTATAAGGTAATGGAAATAATCGTTCACATACAGGAGAGGGCCGCTATCGACGATGACAGCGCGGATCTCCGGCAGATGGTCAAGGGCGCTGATAGCGATGGTCGCACCCATGGAAAAACCCATCGTGGCATATGGCCCTGGAATTTGTAATTCTTGAATTCTCAGAAGAAATCGCCGCATATCGTCCTCCAGGGTATAGCGGATGTGTTTTCGATTTTGACTCTCCCCATGGTTAGGATAATCAAAGGCAACCACCCGATACCCCTGGCGCAGCAGCGGCTCCAAATAGGAATAGATCGAAGTTTTGGAGCCACCTAGATAGTGACAGGCGATGACCGTGCCTTTCACTGGCAGTATAGGTTTGTATTCAATGGCGGCTAACTGTAACCCATCCTGGGAAACAAAAGAAAAACGCCTCTGGATGACCTCCTGTGGAATCGCCGGCGCCGCCTGGCTCCGTCTCGGGTGGCTGCCTTCATAGGCCATCTTGTACCCCTTTTTTATTTGAACCCCCGTGTATAGCAGCCCGGGAAGTAATAAGATCAGCACAATCCAACTCATTCTGCTTCCGCTCCTACCCATACTTTTCGAATGGCATTGTTTCCATAATCCGCTACAACAACCCATTCCCCCTGTATGGCAAGACCTGCCGGAATCGTAAAGCGGATTTTCTCTCGGCTCTCTGCATCGATATACCCAGCTTGGCTGTCACCCGCCATCGTCGTAATCCTTCCCTTCTTGAGATCCAGCTTTCGAATACAATGATTCAGGCCATCGGCTATGAATAGAAATACATGCTTCCAGCAGACGACCCAAAAAGGGCCGTTTAACTGCGCTTCTACACCTGGCCCTCCGTCTCCCGTATAACCGGGTGTTCCGTTGCCCACCAGGGTCGTGATTTCATTGGTTCGCAAGTCCACTCCGCGAACACAGTGATTTCCAAAGTCCACAATAAAGAGCATCCTGAGAAGAGAATCCACTGCCAGACCATAGGGCCGGTCCAGTTTTGCCGCGATGGCGTCTCCGCCGTCTCCGGAATATCCATACTGTCCACATCCCGCTATGGTCGTTATGATCCCACTTGGATCGATCCTCCGGATCACATTGTTTCCATAATCGTTGGTATAGATAAAGCCCTCATCATCGCTGACAACGCCGCCTGGACGTCTCAATCTCGCATTCACCGCCGGTCCCCCATCCCCTGTATATCCTTCCTCGCCACAGCCGGCCACGGTATATATCTTTCCATCCTGTACTTTGCGGATGCAATGATTGCCTGTGTCCGCCAGATAGATGCAATTGTTCGGGCCAATGGCAACTCCGCTTGGTTTTGACAAATGTGCTTTCTTCGCCGCCTCTCCATCTCCAGCATATCCGCTTATTCCGCAGCCTGCGACTGTATAGATTCTGCCACAGTGAATCCGCCGAATCTGGTGATTGGAACGGTCTGCCCATACGATGTCGCCGTTTTCCTCCACATCGACGCCATAGGGTTCAGCAATCGAGGCAGAAAATGCCTTCGTACCATCTGGGGAACATCCTTTCAATCCCCTTCCTAGAATCGTTGTACAGATCTTCGACCGTTTTTGGATCTGAACAGTCTGCTTCGATGTCCGCTCTGTACGGTTTCGACCCTTCTTTTTTGCAACAGCAAGGGCAATCTCCGCCGCCTTCAGCAAGGGCAGAGATTGCGGCACCCCATCTGCCCCTTCAGCAACGCCAGCGCTAACTTTGATGGGAACACGCCCAAACGAGTCTGTCTGCGCAAAGACTTCCTTTCGAATTCTGCGCCGTATTTCGTCCGCTAAGTCGAAGCCATCCTGCTCCCCTTGTAGACCAAAAAGGAGGAACTCGTCGCCGCCATACCGCGCCGCCTCTATCTGCTCATACCGGCCAATCAGTTCTGCTATTTTCTGCAAAACCTGATCCCCTGTCTTCCAGCCTAACTTTTCATTTATGATGGTGAAAAAATCGATATCGATGATGGCAATCCAAATTGGCTGTCTCTGCCGTAAGAGTCTCTGAATTTTATGGATTGCCCATTCCCTTGTGTGCAGTCCGGTAAGTTGATCTCGTTTCGTCTGAAGTTGCGCGCCGGTCAATGCCCCATTCCTCCGTCCAACACAATGGTCTGCCCTGTCAGATAGCTGGGCGCCTGTTCGTCGTCCGCTAAGAACTCAATGACCTTTGCGATTTCATCCGGCCGGCACATCCGTTTCATAGGCACCGTCCGCGTCAGCTCCTCGAGATAGGAAGCCGA
>CAUFVC010000108.1:0-7011 GCA_959029275.1 uncultured Eubacteriales bacterium
GAGAAGGGATAGGACATGACGGACTCCGGAAGGCGGCAGCTCCATGATCTCCTCAATCGTCGGCGGCAAATCCAGGCAGTTCGAAACACAGCGCTGAACTCGAATGCCACTGGGAATGACGCCGGGCAGCCGCATGATCAGAGGGATGTGTACCACGTCCTCATACAGAATATAGTGTTTGTCTAACATGCCATGTCCGCCGCAGGTGTCCCCGTGATCCGAGGTAAAGATCACCAGCGTATTCTGCGCCAGACCCAGCTCCTCAAGATGAGCGAGCACCCGGCCTATGGCGTCGTCAAGTTGGCTCACCATACCATAATACCGTGCTATGCAGTCCAGATACGCCTCCCGAGAGGTCTGTGTCAGATCCCAGTTCACCAGCTGTTGCCGCTGGATATAGGGCTTATTGTCCATGGGATCGCCAAAGCTGTCCCACGGCTCAATATCCGCGCCAGTATACATCGAGGCAAAGGGTTCGCTCGGCCGACAGGGAAGATGGGGGTCTGCAAAATCCCACATGAGCAAAAACGGAGCTTCCGCCGCAGCGTATTCATCCAATAGCGCCATGGTTCGCCGGGCCATATAATGGGTTCGGGAATCTTCCAGAGGCAGGGGGCTCGCCTCCCCCATCCAACCGCCTGTATATTGGATATCGGGGTAGGTCGTCCGGACATACGCCTCATATTCTCCGAAGGGAATATACGTCTCGTATCCAAAGGCGGCGGGAGCTTCCTCGGGGGATGCGTGCCACTGCCCCACCAGGGAGGTTCGATACCCCCTCTCAACCAGCGCGTGGATCCAAGACGGATCGTTTCCTCTGACCGTGTTAGTTGGAATAAAATCATAATTCCACAGCGCGCCGAAACTATCCGCGCTGCGACCAGACAGCAGAGACTGCCGGGCCGGCGCGCACACAGGGATCGGGGTGTAGGCCTTGGAAAAGAAGGCCCCCTCCGATGCCAGGCGGTCAAGATTCGGCGTCGAGATCGAGAACCGCCCGGCATAGCCTAAAGCGTCATAGCGGAGCTGATCCGCCATGATAAACAAAAGATTCGGCTTTTTACCACACATACGAAGGATCTCCGTGCAGATTGGGGAGCGCCTCCGGAATCACAATGGCGCCTCCCTCCTCGAAGGAGCGAATCGCCGCAAAGGTGTACTCCAGCGTCGCCAGGGCATCGCGTCCCGACGCGCGCAAATGTTCCTTGGGGACCCCATTGGTTACGTCCTCCAAATATGCGTGGATACGGGTTGGGAATGTAGAGCCAAAATCGGTTATGCCCGTGTTGGTCACGATGGGCTCCTGGAGGTCCTGCTCCTTTTCTTTACCCGGCCAGTAGGTCAACTTCTCAACACAATTCTCAATGCAGAAAGTACCCTTCGTCCCCGCCATCTCAAAACTCCACCAGCCGCCAAGGCCAAAACGCGCGTCCCCTCTCTGGGAAAGCAGGTAGCCAATACTGCCGTTCTCAAAGCGGACATGCACCCCATTGATCGAGTACATGAGATCATCCGCCTCCTTGCGGACGCCCGGCTTATCCATAAAGCACTGGACATGGGTGATATTGCCTCCATAATGCCGCATGACGGAGAAGGGATGCGCCAAAAACGCCTTTACATGGGAGTACGGCCTCTGCCAGCGGGGGCTGGACACGCCTCCATAGGTGGCGGAGCTCCCATCAAACCCCATCTTATGGAGAATGTACACAGGTTCCCCAATCTTGCCATCCTTGATCAGCGCGTCAGCTTCATAGGCAGGCGTTGTAAAATAGTGGTTTAGATTGCAGCCGAGATATAAATCCTTCTCCGCCGCAAAGCGAACCATCTCCCGCGCTTCCCGCACATCGTTGGAAATAGGCTTTTCCACGAGCACATGCTTTCCCGCATCGAGAGCCTCCATGGCGGGCACATAGTGCCAGCTTCCATTTTCATAGCCGGAGGTTGTCACTGAAACGGACTCGATCTCCGGGTGGGCGGCCAGCATTTCTTTCAGACTATAATATGCCGGCACTCCAAACTTCTCCGCTGCTGCGTCGGCCTTGTCTTTCTTCACGTCGCACACGGCGACAAGCTCTGCCAACGCATCCTTCTGATAACAATCGGCATGGGTATTTCCGATGCCACCCATACCAACGACCGCTACTTTTAAAGCCATATCAATTCTCCTTTGCTCTCTCTTCGTCGGATATTCGCTTAAAGGCCGTCGGCGAGATGCCGGCCACCTGCTTAAAAAGCCTTGAAAATACGGAACTATCGGAAAAACCCAGTTCCGCCGCAATTTCTGCCACCGGCCGGTCTGTGTCTTCCAAGAGCTCCATGGACTTGGCGATACGAAAATTCCGGGCATACTCCGCTGGCGTCAGTCCCATGGAAGCCTTAAAAAGCTTCGCCATGTAATCCGGGGATAGCTGCGCTGCCTGCGCCATGTCCTTGACGGTCATATTGGCCGTATAATGCTCTTCCACATATTTTAGTACATTATAGATCTTCGAAAAATTTGCATTGTTCTCCAACAGAATGTTGCCGGACTCATGATACACCCGCGCGTAGAAAACAAGGAAGTCCTCCAGCAAGCTTTTCAGCTTCAACTCCCACCCCAGTTTCCGCTCCTCCCTTTCGGCCATCATCTTATTGAGACACGTCTTGAGCTTGAGGCGCTGGGCGTAATCCAAATTCAGCTTCTCGAAGGGAGACTGGCTGAGCAACACATCCTTCATCCCGGGAAGGGACAGAAACATATCCATGCTGTCCCGCAGCGCTTCCGCCTCAAATAAACAGTTATACAGCTGTGTATTGTACGCGCTGACGTAATTGTGCGGTTCATTGGGCCGAATCAAAAACCAGTCTCCCTCCGATACGATGGAGGTGACTTTATTACACGTGTGGAGTGCAAACCCGTGATCGATATACACAAACTCGAAAAATGTATGGCAGTGCGTCGAGCCCTTTCCATGGTGCAGATTTGCCGTCACGGCGATGGGAATCACCCCCTCGCCTGTCATGGACGTAATCGTCATCGGCGTATCCCGCATAGGCTCCCATTCCTTTCTGCGGAAGATTATTGGGTGATGGATTTGACCCGGACGGGCACCCCTGTCTTGAGGGACTCAATGGCCGCATGGATGACCTGGCTGGCGCGATATCCATCCTCCCCGGATCCATCAATCTCATCAGGGCTACAGCCCGCGTCCACCTGATTTACAAAGGAGGCGATCCGGTCCGCAAACGTATCAAAGAATTCACGGAACCCTCCGAAAACCGGATTGGTGTAGACTTCCTTGATCAGGTTGCCGGCCGGATAGAGCGTCGCCTCCCGCCACATATCCTCAAAAACCAGCCGGCCTTTTGTCCCCGCCACCTCACAGCGCTCCATGGGATGTCCCCTCTCAATGTCGTAGGAACTGGTCAAATGTCCCACCGCCCCATTCTCAAACCGCATATTGATGGAGGCGGTAGACCAGATGTCCCGCCCTGGCGCTTTCATGGCGTAGCAGTGGACTTCCTCCACCTCCCCGCAGAAATACCGCATAATATCTACGCTGTGAGGATTGAGCGCCTTCAAGTGGTAATACACCGAATCCAGCGGCATAAACTTTCCGATCCACAATGCCATATTGACAAAGAGCAGGTCGCCAATCTTGCCATCCCTCTGCCATTGTTTGGCCGTCCTGGCCGCCGGCGTAAAGCGATGGTTTAGATCGATCCCAAAGCATCGGTTCAGCCGCTTCGCCGTGTCCACCATCGTCCGCGCATTCCTCAGATCATTGGAAATAGGCTTCTCACACAGCACATGAGCCCCCGCTTCCAAAGCTTGAATCGTCGGCTCAAAATGATCGCTGGAATACTCGTAGCCGCCGGTTGCCACGCTGCAAATATCTGGTTTTAAGGCGTCCAGCATCTCCTGGGCGCTGTAGAACGCCGGCACGCCATACTTTCTGGCCGCCGCGTCCGCGCGGTCCGGCTGCCGGTCGCAGACTCCAACCAATTCCGCGTTGGGAAGCGAAGCGTATACGGTGGCATGGTTATTGCCGATGGGCCCCATGCCAATAACACAGGCTCTCTGCATAAACTCACCTTCTCGCCTAATTTTCCGCCAGCCGCGCCTGAATCTTGCGCGCTGTCTCCGGATCCCCAATGTGAAGCCGGTTGTATGCTTCCTCGGAGGATTTGAAAGGGCCTCCCCCCAAGCCGTGCCAATTTAGATTGGTATACATGGGATTCTCACGCCCCACTTCCTTCTCCCGCTTGGCAATGAATGCCTCCATCCTGGCCTTCAGGCATTGCACCACCTCCGGATTTTCATCCGCCACATTGTGGTATTCCTCCGGATCTTCGATGAGATTGTAAAGTTCCAACATCTCACGAAAATGGAAATCCGGCTCCAAGGCTACAATCAGCTTCCACTCAGGCGTGCGCCACCCATGCTTGCGCTCCCAGGTGCATTCGGTAATATAAAACTCCGGCTCCTCCTTCACCGGCTGCCCCTCCAACAGCGGGAGCAGGTTCCGCCCGTCATATTGTACGCCCGTCTCAATCTCCATGAGGGACAGGAGGGTGGGCATTACATCCTTCAGATAGCAGGTATTATCAAAACGGCAGCCTTTCTTGATCTTCCGGCCATACCGGATGATCAGCGGAACCGTCAGCGTGCAGTCATACAGCCCGTGATGGTCAAAATAGCAGTCGTGGTCGTACAGCGTTTCCCCGTGATCGGAGACAAACACAACGACGGTATCATCCTCAATGCCAAGGGTCTTCAGCTTTTCCAGCACCACCTGAATGCAGGCGTCCATGTACGCAATGGCCCCATCATACTGTGCGATAATGTAATCCTTATCCGTACAGCCCTCCGGAAACCACGTGTAAAAGTAGTCGCAGAAGGGTTTAAAATTATACACACAGTCCAGAGAATGATTATTTTTGTCAAAAGCGTCCGCCTGATAAAACATATGCTGGAAGGGGGCCGGGGGCAGATAGGGCGAGTGGGGATCCATATGGCGCATAAACAGGAAGAAGGGTTTATCCTCCTCCGCCAGCCGGCAGAGCTCCGGGATGGACACGTCGTTGAGATTTTCCGCTTTGTGAGCGCGCCCATCCTCATGGTCTGCTCCCCACCCCGCAAAATTGATGTATGTATCAAAGCCTCTGGCCGCGGGATTCCCCTCAAACCCTACGCATGTGGTATTGTATCCGTTGTCCCGCAGAACCTCCGCCAGAGTACACACTGGCTCTGCGATCTGCCCTTGGTGCCGCAGGGCAACCACATTGGTGCCAAAGCAGTCCATCCCAGTCAGCATGGAAGAATAGCCGGATGTGGTGGGGATATGAGGGCTATAGCAGTGATTGAACACCATGGCATCCTGGGCATATTTTGTGATATTGGGGGTTGTCTGGTGTTTGTATCCGTACAGACTCATATGATCTGCCCGCAAGCTGTCGATTCCAAATAATACGAGATTTGGTTTTTTGTTCATAGCTCTTCTCCTTCTATTGTTAGCCTCGCGCCTGCAACTGTTTCAGACAGGCGTTCATGTATCCATAGCTTTCCGCTGCAATCGTAGATGCCTCCAGCATCGTCAGCTCCGGCCCGATTACTTCCAGGCAGACAGGGCCATCGTAATGTCCGTCCACCATGGCCTTGAAGTAATCAAACAGATTGATATCGCCACGGCCGCACGCCTGTAAGCTGGGGACTCCGGGAGACGGTCCCGCCCCCTTACAGTCCCGTATATGGACATGTTTAACCCGGGATAAGACCGCGGGCAGCGCCTTTTCAGGGAGCTCTCCCGCACGGTAGATATGGCTGGGATCCATATCGATTCCAAACGCCGGACTGACGATGGCGTCCATGGCGCGGAGGGTGGTGGGGGTATTATAGATGGCAGCGCCCACATGGGCTTTGACACATAGGGTCACGCCATAAGACTCTGCCATTGCGGCCAGGTCCGCCAGCGTCTCCACGCTAGTTCTCAATGTCTCCTCATCGCCGGACTTTCCACCGGGTCCTACATTGACGACGGGAATCCCAATCTCTGCGCAGGCCTCAAAGGCCTTTTTCAGCCGCTCTCTGTCGAGGGATGCCACCTCTGTGGACAAAAAGGCAAGCCCTTCCTCCGCCATCACCTCCAGAAGTTCTGCCTTCTGCGCCTTCCAGTCATCCAGGTTCAGATGCTCACACATTCCTTGAATGGCGGATATCTCCAGTCCGTCGTATCCTGCCAGCTTGATGGCCTTCGCCGCTTCCCGGAAGGGAAAGGCCTTGAACAATACAGTGTTAACGCCCAATTTGATCATCGATCTGCACTCCTTGTTATGTATGGTTGCATGACTCGGTATGCCATCCGGCACGCCGTCTCTCCCCATTCGTGGCCGCCGGCGGATCCAACCGGTAACCGCAAAATTAAGGATTTGTATCGCTCCATCGTTTTTACACGCACATTATAGCTTCCCCATTTTTAGATTGCAAGCCATATTTTTTAATTTTTATAAATGAGAGCGGAAATTGCAAAATCACCCCCGGATTTCGCCATTCTAAAAAAACGCCGTAACCGGGGATCACAGCGCTCCAATCCCAACCCGGCGCAACAAATCTGGTCACAATCGAATAAATAACTCCATCCCGTCATATATTGGATAAAAAATGAAGGATGGTACCTATCTATGCTTACTTCTCTCAACTCCGGACCGGCGGTGGCATCCCCCGCTCCCTACCCCGCCATAACCGTAGACTGTCAGAACCCCCAGTACGCCCTTTTGATATCACAAAATCTGTCAGGCCCACAGGGGGAGATGACCGCGATCTATCAATACATGTACCAAGATTGGATTTTAAGCGCCCTCCACCCAGAAATTGCCGCTATATTAAAACAAATTGCCAAAGTGGAGATGCATCACCTTGACATTTTCGGTCAGCTAGTGTTCCTCTTAGGCGGAGACCCCCGGTGCCAGGCACGGCCAAATGTGTATCGATCCGCGTGGAACGGCAACATGATCAACTATACAAGAGATGTG
>CAUFVC010000109.1:0-7011 GCA_959029275.1 uncultured Eubacteriales bacterium
GGGAGGGCTCTTCCATGTGACAACATTATAGATTTATTGCCGCCTCAGTCGGAGGACTGGATGATGAGCAGATAGCCGCTGATAATCCGGATCCGCCCTCGGTGGTACAGCAGCTCATTGCTGATGCCGAGGCTGCGGCCGCTGGGCAACAGCGCATCCTGCAGCGGATATAGAAATCCCTCCAGCGTAACGCCGGCCACGTCGCCAAACATGGGGATGAGGGAGACATATCGCATCCCCTCTTCCCTTTCCACATCCAGCACCGCTGGCGCTTTGACCATCTGGACCGTATTGCGCCCATCCAGCAAGCGGCAGCGTACGCCCGCGTCCGTGGGCTGTTTCAGAAGCGTAACGTTGGCCAGGCTGTGGTCGATCCGGCTCCCTGTGCCGCCGAGGATCCAAATCTCACCGGTATGTCCGGCTTTCTCCATAGCGGCTTCAATGGCAAGCTCTGTGTCCGTAAAATCCTTCCTGGCAGGATACTGGGTCACCTCTCCCTGAAAATTCTGATACTGCTTCACCAGCGCTGAATCCACGGAATCAAAATCCCCCAATATCTCATTGGGGATAAGGCCAAATCGCTGCGCGTGTACTAATCCGCAATCAGCAGCGATTACCCATTTAGGGTTGTAGCGCTGAACCTTTTCCCTCAGATTTCCCGAATCGTTGAGCCGGCCGCCAGTCAAAATTAAGACTTTCATCTATTCTTCTCTCCGTTCCAGCAGCGCTTTATACTTCCGGACATTGCCCTCCGGATCCACACCGTCAAAAATTGCGGAGCCTATGACCAAAACATTGGCTCCCGCCTGGATCACCGATTCGCAGGTCGCCGCATTTATACCTCCGTCCACCTGGATCAGCAGGTCAGGCTTCCACTGCTCCGCCATAGCGCGCAAGCGCGCAATTTTGTGCAGCGTGGATGGAATAAAGGACTGACCCCCAAAGCCCGGATTGACCGTCATGATCAAAACCATGTCCAGATCCGCAAGGACCGGCTCCAACAACTCCACCGGCGTTCCCGGATTGACAGCGCAGCCTGCCTTCATCCCAAGGTCTTTTATGTGCTGAATCGTCCGGTGCAGATGACGGCACCCCAATGCCTCCTGGTGGACGGTCACAAGATCTGCGCCCGCATCTGCACACAGTTTTAACAGGTCGTCCGGATTTTCCACCATCAGATGGACATCGAGGGGAACGGCGGCAAAGCGCCGCAATGCCTTGACGATCACGGGACCTATGGTGATATTGGGGACAAAATGTCCGTCCATGATATCCAGGTGCAGCCAATCGCACCCACCGCGGACCGCCTGTTCCACCTCTTTTTGCAGATTTCCAAAATCCGCCGTCAAAATCGACGGTGATAATACGATCATCTCATTTTCCTCCAACTATTTACTTCCATCGATTGCTCTCCTGCTGGCACCGAATCTCCTGGTATAACTCAGCATAGCTGTCATAGCGCTGCTCTGAAATCTCGCCCCTTTGAACGCCCAGTTTTACACCGCAATCAGGTTCGCTGATATGGCTACATCCGGTAAAGCGACAATTTCCCAGCCAGGGAAGAAACTCTGGGTAGTATTGTCCCAAGTCCGCATAGGGGATATGCTCCAAATGGAGAGAGGTAAAGCCAGGGGTATCCGCAACAAAGCCATTGCCGCTGTCCAGAGGGATCAGTTTCGCGTGGCGGGTCGTATTGCGGCCGCGCTGTACCTTTTCGCTCAGTTGCCCCGTCTGGAGAACAAGACGGCTGTCCACCGCATTGAGCAGAGAGGATTTGCCCACGCCCGAAGGCCCTGTAAAGACTGTGACCTTGCCCTCGAGCATCTGCCGCAGCTCCCCAATCCCCTCCCTGCCATAGGCGCTGGTATGGATCACCGGATAGCCGGCGGATTCGTACACCGCCGACATTTCATCCGCCTGGTCGTCCTCCTTTAAATCCCATTTATTGAGGCAGATGACGGCTTGAATGGACTGCTGTGCCGATTCCACCAAGAACCGGTCCAACAGCGGGTAATGGGGATTGGGATTTTTGACGGCAAACACAATCACAACCTGATCAACATTTGCGGCGGCGGGGCGCAGGAGCTGATTTTTTCTTGGCAAAATTTCCTCCAGATACCCCTGTTCGGAAAATCGCACGCGATCTCCTATAACCGGCGTAATATTTTCCTTGCGGAAAAGCCCCCGCGCTTTGCACCGTGTGACGGTGCCCTGCTGATACACGTCATAAAAGCTGCTTACGCCGGCGATAATGGTTCCTTCCCCCATACATCCTCCTTAAGTAGGACCGGAGCGCACATCGCGCCGCCGGTCCTCTCTCAATCCGTTATTCATTTACATTTCGCGTCAAAACCGGCGAATTGTCCAAGAATACCTTGATGACCACGGTTCCCCTTGGATACGCCACTGAAATGCCGCCCTGGGCTCCAAAGGTAGCCGCCGTAACGGTCTTGTTGTAGAGTTCCGTCATCTGTCCATCCTTGTCCGTCGCCTGGATCGTCAGAAGTTTTGAACCTGTATCATCTTTAGAAAAGGGACTGGTGAGGATGATATTTCCGCCGTCTTTGCCCACTGTCTCCCCATCTAGCTTGCCAAGGCTGACCGTCACATCCACCGCCGTTCCCTCCATGACCATCGAGCCCTTCTCCGTCCCCTGGGCGATGATTTTGCCCTGTTCCACAGAGTCGTGATAGGATTCGCTGACGGTCCCTATGGTCAGCTTCCGCTGTGTCAGCTCTTCCTTGGCTTGCTCTTCCGTCATGTTCGTCAGATCCGGCACCTCGATGAGCGTTTCCCCCGTCCCTGTGCTGACATAGATCGTGACGACGGTTCCCTCGGTCAGATCCGTATCCTTCACCGGATCCTGGGAGATGACAGTGCCCATAGCCACTGTCTCATCCGCCTTTGTCTCGACGGTGTAGGGCAGCCCCGCATCGACCAGAACTTTCACCGCACCTGCGTACGTCAGATTGGTCACATCCGGCACCTTATCGACCTGCCGTTTTCCCATACTGACAACGACCTTGATCACGGAACCCTCCACCGCCTCCGTGTTGACGGGGGGATCCTGTCCGGTAATCTTGCCGGCATCATATTGATCGTTATATTCCTGTCTCTCCACTTCCACTGTCATCTTCAGCCCTGATACCTTGTCCTGCGCTTCCTCAAGGGTATACCCTGCCAGATTTGGTATCAGATTGCTCTTAGCCTGCTTCAACAGAAAATTGAAGACCAGGACAAGGGCTATAATCAATACAGCCGCTCCACAGGCGGAAAAAATGAGGATCTTCTTCTTTTTCGCCGCCGTATCCGGCTTTCTGTCCTCATCCGTATCCTCGGCCTCCGAAACCGGGCGTTTCGGCGGCGCCGGACGAACCTCCTGACGGCGCGGAGGCTCCCCGTAGGAATCCGCCTCGTCAATCTGTGTCGGAAGCGGCACGATATAGTCGTGATCCACATAGACCTTTCGCAGATCCGCCATGAGCTCCTCCGCCGACTGATACCGCAGCTCCGGACGTTTCTGCGTCAGCCTGTGGATAATCGCGGCGAGCCCGGGCCACAGAGCCGCATTCTCTTTCCGGGGGTTGGGCATGGGATCATGGATCTGCTGCATGGCGACTGAGACCGGCGTATCGCCGTTAAAAGGAAGCCTCTTCGTCGCCATCTCATACATGGTGATTCCCAGAGAATACAGATCGCTGCGGACATCCACAAAGCCGCCCCTCGCCTGCTCAGGAGAAAAATAGTGAACGGATCCCATGGTATCCATATGATTCGTCATGGTCGTGGATGTTGCCGCCTTCGCGATTCCAAAATCCGTAACCTTCACCGCTCCCTTTTGGGTAACCATGATATTCTGCGGCTTGATGTCCCGATGAATGATATGATTCGCGTGGGCAACGCGGAGAGCGTCGGCTATCTTCAGGGAGATCTTCAAGATTTCCTCCGACGACATGGTGTCGCGCCGCCGAATATACTCTTTTAGCGTGATGCCGTCTATGTATTCCATAATGATATAATAGACGTCCTTCTCCTGCCCTAGATCGTACACCCCCACAATATTGTTATGGGAGAGGCTGGCAGCCGCAAGTGCCTCCTTTTGAAACTTTGCCAACACCACTTCGTCGGCGGCGTACTCTCTGCGCAGAACTTTGATCGCTACCATCCTGTGCAGCTTATAGTCCTTTGCTTTATATACAATCGCCATGCCTCCGGAACCGATTTCCTCTACAATCTCGTACCGGTTTCCTAAAATAGTTCCCGGACTAAGCATGTTGCGCACCTTCCTTCCATAAATCAATCAGTATGACCGATATATTGTCATACCCCCCGTTATCGTTTGCCCTACCGATGAGCTGCTCCGCCAGACTCTCAATTTCATCCTGACCGGCCGGCACTGCCGTCCCCAACAGATGGAGCAATTCCGTATCCTCCACCATATTGCTGAGGCCGTCGGAGCACAGCAGCACCCGCAGGATCCCTGTGAGGGGAATCTCAAACGCATCGACGCTGACTTGCTCTTCAATCCCAACCGCTCTGGTGATCACATTCTTCTGAGGATGAACCCTCGCCTCTTCCGCCGTGATTTCTCCCTTCTGTACCAGTTCTTCCACAACAGAATGATCGATGGTTAGCTTCTTCAAGCCAAGCCCCCCCTGCCCGTCAACCAGAACAAGATACAGCCGGCTATCCCCGACATTGACGCAAAATAGCGTATCCTCCTTGATAACCGCGGCGACAAAGGTGGTCCCCATGCCCGTCCAGGCGGAAGACTGCTTTGAGAGCTTGTAGACATACCGATTGGCGCTCTCCACACCTTCCCGCAGCAGCTTGACGATACTATCCTCTTTGAAAGACTTCTCGGCCACTTCCTGGACAAAAAATTGGACCGCTTCCGACGACGCATGTTCCCCGGCTAAATGGCCGCCCATCCCATCCGCCACGATAAATAGGTTGGGAAGATCCCCCACCGGCTCCATGGAACAGTACACAGAGTCTTGATTTGTCTTTCGAAGCTTGCCTACGTCACACTTTGCAGCTGCAAACATTCTAACACCTCACTATCTTCATTCCAACCGGATTGGACGCTCCTCCTGTTTGCGCGTGTATCGATTTCTGAGCTGACCGCACGCGCCGTCGATGTCCGCCCCCATCTCTCTGCGTATGGTCACTGGAATTCGGCCTCTCTCCAGAACTTTGGCAAATTCCCGGACACGCTGGGGCGACGGCCGAGCGAGCCCGCGCTCCTCCACAGGGTTAACCGGGATGAGGTTTACATGCGCTAGCATTCCCCGCAGCCTTTCCACAAGCCGCGCCGCATTCTCCTGCCCATCGTTACACCCCTTAATCAAGGCGTATTCAAAGGTGATCCGGCGCCCGGTTTCCTCTGTATAGTACTGACAGGCATCCAAGAGTTCGTCAAGAGAATACCGGGCGGCTCCGGGCATCAACTGCCTTCGAAGCTCATCCTCCGCAGCGTGGAGGGAGACGGCCAGCGTCACGCCCAGGCGACGGCCGGCAAACTCTCGAATGCGCTGTGGAAGCCCACAGGTAGATACCGTAATGTTTCGAAGGCTGAGCCCCCGCCCCTTCTCATCCCTCAACAGGGAAAAAAACCGGAGCAGGGCATCATAGTTGTCAAATGGCTCTCCGCAGCCCATGACGACCACGTGGGAGATTCTGACCCCCGCCTCCTTGGACGCGGCGTATACCTGCTGGACCATCTCGCCCGCCGAAAGGTTTCGGACCAGACCACCAAGAGTGGAGGCGCAAAAGCGGCATCCCATCCTGCAACCGACCTGCGATGAGATGCAGAGGGAATACCCGTATTCATAGCGCATCAGCACCGATTCGATGCACTGTCCGTCCCACAGTTGAAACAAATATTTTGTTGTCTCATCTTTCGTCGATCTCTGTTTCTGCGCCAGCTGCATTTCGAAAATCGGAATCGACGACTCCAATCTTCGGCGGAGTTCCTCCGGCAGGTCCGTCATCTCCAGAAAGGAGGCGGCATCCTTCTGGTGCAGCCATTGAAAGATCTGCCGGCCCCGGTATGCCGGTAGCCCCAGCCCCGTACACAGAGCTTCCCACTCCTTTGGCAGGAGACTGTGCGGGTCCTGTTGTTCCAGGTTCATCCAATGCTCTCCTCCTGAACTTTGCAATAAAAAAGCCATCCATCCCTGCCTTCACTGGCATAAGGACGGCATATCCATCCTTTATAGTATCACACTCCAGCTTCCTTGGCAAATCCTTTTCAAAATTTTCTATGAAAAAATCCTGATGTTTTTCTAAAAAAAGTTGTACGGTATCCTCATTCTCCGCCGGATTGATGGTACACGTGCTATACACCAACGCACCGCCGGGACGGACTAGATGGGATGCGGCTTCAAGCAAAGCGGTTTGCAGCTTGACAAGCTCCCCGATGTGGTCAGGCTCGCGGTTGAGCTTAATATCCGGCTTGGATCGCAGAATTCCCAAGCCCGAACAGGGGGCATCCAGCAATACCTCGTCATAGCTGCCCTCTTCCTCCGGCTCCCAGGCGACGCCGTCCCGAAATTGGGGCTGAATGATGGAAACTCCCAGGCGCGCTGCGTTTTCCGCTATGAGCTTTACCTTATGTTCATGGATATCGCGGCTGATGATGGCCCCTGTATTTTGCATGAGCTGCGCAATATGGGTTGATTTTCCTCCCGGGGCGGCGCACATATCCAGCACCCTGTCCCCCGGCTTTGCGCCCAGCGCGCGGCCCGCCAGCGCAGAGCTTTCATCCTGGACGATGAACAATCCCTGCTTGAATTCCGGCCAGGCCGCCATATCGCCGCCATCGCGAATATACGCACACTCCGGCAGGTAGTCGCCTGGGCGAACGTTTTCCGCTCCCACCTTGTCCCGCAGCATCACAAGAAATTCCTCCGGGGAAATCTTTAAAGTGTTGCACCGCAGGCATAACCTCTTGGAGCCGTGGGACACCTCGGCCAGCTCCATCATCTTGGAGTACCCGTAGGCGTCAAG
>CAUFVC010000110.1:0-6908 GCA_959029275.1 uncultured Eubacteriales bacterium
CAATGGCATCCCGCACACTCTCTAAATTCTTTTGTAATTCTTCCAGCTCCATGGCTACCTCCGTATACCGCCTTAGCGGTGTTCTACTTGTCTGATCATAAAAACCTGGCCGCCATAAGCGGCCAGGTTTGAGGCCTTTGCGGTTCCCTTAAGACGATGCCGATTCACTGCCCTCTGTTTCTCTCTGCTGCTCCAACTCCGCCGCCTTATTGTAATCCGCCATGGCGGCTGCATAATCCTTGAGAATCTGATTCAGTTCACCCCGGTTATAGTAAGCATCCGCATACTCTGCATTTAATTCAATGGACTTATTATAATCCGCCATCGCCTCGTCATACCGCTCCAACTTCACGTAGCAGTTGCCCCGGTTGCAGTAAAGCACTTCATTTTCCTGCAATCCCAGCGCCGCTGTGTAATCGTCCGCCGCCTTCTGATACTCCTCCAGCTTATTATAGGCAAAAGCGCGGTTGATGTAGCTCTGCGCGTCGTCACCTTTCAATTCAATCGCCTTTGTGTAGTCCGCTATGGCCTCCGTATACTTTTCCAGATTGAGCTGCACGCCCCCCCGGCGGCTGTAGGCCTCCGCGCTGTCGGGGACCATCTCGAGATATTTTGTGTAATCCTCAAGCGCCTTCGCCTGCTCTTGCATCTGCTGATATACCTGGGCTCGATTCCAATACGTAACGGGCTCCGACCCGTCCAGCCCGATCGCCTTCGTATAGTCCGCCGCCGCTTTGTCATACTCTCCCATGCTGTAATAGGTGACACCGCGGTTGTTATACACCACCGCGTTGGAGCCATTCAGCTCGATAGACCGATCATAGTCGGCTATGGCTTCGGAGTAGGACTCCTGATCGTCATACAGTTTCGCCCTGCTGGAATAGTACATGGCGTCTTCTTTTAGCTCAATCGCTTTGTTGTAATTCGTCAGCGCTTCCTCATACTCTCCCTGGGTATACTGTACCAGTCCAAGATTGTAATAGTAAACGTCCATCTTATCGTTCAGCGCAATCGCCTGGATGAAATCATCCTGTGCCTTATCATACTGTCCCAGCTCCATATAGGCGAGACCTCGGTTGTTATACGCGGTATCCTTCTTCGCATCCAACTCTAAAGCCGCCGTATAGGCATTGATGGCGCTCTCATAGTCCTTATTCTCATACGCCTGATCCCCTTCCGTGATCAGATCGTTAACCCTCCCTACATTGGTGACGGTGCTGCAACCAGTCAGCCCCAGCATGAAAACTAACACCAGGATTGCTGCCTTTTTCATTGTATCCTCCTCCTCCAGAGCGGTTTATCCGCCGCAAATAAATCTCGATTACTCTGCACTCTTGCTCGGTATCAGGATGCGGTCGTAGAGATCGACCCCCTCGATAATCGAGTACCCACTGGACTGATACAGCCGAGTGATCCTCTGGAACGACTCGTATCCCCCGTTGATAACATAGACGCCCTCCACATCCACAAAATTCGATATGGTCGTGGTCTCCTGCGATCCCTCCATCCGCAGCACATCGCCGGAATGGAGGCTCTCTGGAAGCTGCACATAGCAGGTTTGCGCTTCCGAATCTCTCCATGATACCGTCACAGGCACAAAGACCGGATCCCCTTCCCCCTGCTGTTTTAAAACTCCCGTCTCCGTTCCGCTTGTAAAAAGATAGGACTGGGGAAGCACACAGAAGGTCTCCGTCACAACACAGGCATCCGGGATCTTAATCCCCTTATAATCGTCCACCACAAATTTCAGGGAGACGATCCGGTCGGTGAGATAGTCCTGTACGCGGGAGCTCATCTTCAGCGTCAGCTTGTACTGATCCGCATCATACTGTTCCAGCGCAACAATGCTGCCTCGCAGCCGGTCCTCACCATTTAAATAGAACACAGCGCTCTTTTTCTCCGAAAAATACGCGGCTTCCTCCGCAGGCACAAAGGCCGTAATGTACCAATCTTGGGAAGAAATCAACCGGTACAGCGGCGCATCCTGCTCCACCTTTTGAAGGTTGATGTTCAGATACGTGTATTTGCCGTCATAGGTTTTTACAAAATCTGACTCAATCTGCTCCGGCGTCCATCCCTCAAAGCCGTCATAGGAATACTCGATAATTCCAGCTTCGCTGAGATACAGGGAGCTCTTGCTCTCCGCCTGCTGCGTTTGTATGACCCCCTGCTCCCGCTGCAGCGCGTTGATCCGCTTATTTTGCAACAAAGCATAGAGATCCTTGCGCCTTGCGACGGCGGTCTCCAGCGATTCTTTCACATCGTACACCTGAGAAAAATTGCGGTCGTCCTTTTCACGCAGATACTGCGCCACTGTCGACGCGATATCCAGATCCGCCTGCTTGAACTCGTCCAAGTATTCCTCGCTGCCCTTGATGCCATTCATCTCCCGGTAGATGTCCTCGAGCTTTTCGTTCAGCAGATCGCCATAGTAATCATCTAGAATGGAGCACACCAGAGTGGACTTGGGCAGAGTCTGCCGCCCTGGATAATAGTATTCTACCACTCCATCCGTCCCCGCGCGGAACAGCTGCTCCTCCCGCGTGATTACGCCGTCCAGGGAAAAACTCTGCTCAATCTCCCCATTCTTGGCAACTACGTAGCTGAACTTCTCATTTTTGAGAAAGAGAATAAACTGTGCTGCAATATAGATAAAAATAAATACGGCAACGACTGTCGTCAGCCGAATGCGCCGGTGTTTTTTTCGCGGTGTTCCCTTTTCATTAGACAAACATTGATCATCCTTCCCTGAATCAATGCTTGTATTGTAACACAACTTGTCCTAAGTTTCAACCGGGCGGATAAAAAAGTTCTATGGTTTGGCCAACCTGGCTTTATTATAATATCAAAATGTTACAGGATCATTTCGAATTCTTATCATTTTCCATCATAAGAAAATTGTAAGATAAAGAAGCCTAGTGCTATCTGCGACCGACTAGGATTTCGCTTTGACCGTTAAAGATGTAAAAGGGATACGTCTCCCCAAGGAATACATCCGCGCCCTCCTGCAAATAGTAGCTCCCTAAATTGGCCCCTGTCTCCGCAAACACGATCACCTTTGTGTTATGCGTGCGGCAAACCTCCAGGATCGAATCGATGGTCTGAGTCGTAATGGTCATACCTGTCACAATGGCCAGATCCGCATCCTCCAAAAGTGCCAGCGTCCGCTCCCCATGGTAGATCTCCACATCGTCAAACATCTTGGTACCCACGATGGTTTCGTCATAGTCGGTGCCAACAATGTCGCTCTTCTGGTCACGGAAGGATTTTACTATATCGCCCACCACGCCCACATTGACGATGCGCTTATTTTTAAGACATCCCAGCAGCCGTACCGCTTCCCGGAGAATCAGGCTAGTCCGCCAGCTCAGCTTTTCATAGGAAGGCCCTACCGCTCTCTCCACCGTCTGATTGGTCACCGGAAAGAAATATCCATACAGGGAATCCAACATGGACACCCGCAGCGCTACGTCGGGGACCTCCTGTTCCAGGCAGTCCTTTCCCACAAACTGAATCAACTCATCCCGGCCATACTCGTATTGCATACTGTAGGCACAGCCCTGCCCTACGGTCTGCGTCACAATGAATTTATAGTCAAAGATGCGCCCATTGTGATCGGGATTATAAAAACAATCCGTACACCACAGCCCCCGCACAATCCGCTGCTGCGGCTGTGAGACTTCTAACACTCGCTCCTGAATGGCATCAATCGAGTTCAATTTGCTCTCCTCCTACTACCATAATTTGACTTGGCCTGTGGTGGGAAATAAAATCCAGGAGGCTCATGGAATATCCATAGGCGCCTGCATTCTCAAAGGCTACGATATCCCCGATTTCCACAGCCGACAAGGTGATTTCCTTGTAATATTCATCGATGGGGGTACATAGATTGCCGACCACCGTAACCTGCTCCGCCTCGCTCCGCACCGTCATCTGCCGGATAGCGTGATAGTCGTGGGTAAACATGGGGCGGAAAAAGGAATTCATGCCCGCGTTGAGAATGACGTAGGTCTCACCGAAGGATTCCTTTTTATCCACAACCTCCGCGACAAATAAGCCGCCATCCCCGACCAAATACCGCCCCAGTTCCAAATTGCACCGCACCCCGCGCGACTGCAATTCTTGGACGGCCGGTGAGGACTGAATCCGCTCCGCCACGCTCTCCAGGTCCAAATCTTTTTCTTCCTCTGTGTAAGGGATTCCAAATCCTCCGCCAAAATTGACAAAGGTCAGCGGCAGATCCTCCGCCACCTCCAGCGCGCACGTGGCAATGGTGTTGAAATTATTGTATAGGATCTCCTCATCCAGTATCTGACTGCCAAAATACACGTGGATCCCTTGAATCCGCAGATGTGTATACCCGCGAAAGCGCTCTCTATTTGTCTCGTAGGTATGGGGATCTATGCCAAACTTGCTGGCATGCCCGCCCATAATCTCTTTTTTACTCTTTAAAATGTGGGGATTGGGCAGATTCAGACGCACTCCCACGGACAACACCCTGTGTTGTTCTTCGGCTGCGGCGTTGAGCATATCCAGTTCGTGGATGGAGTCGGCAATCAGAGTTCCCGCCTCCATGGCTGACAGAATCTCTTGTTTTGTCTTTCCCGGAGATGAATAGTAGATATCTTCACTCTGAAAGCCCAATCCTTTTGATAACAGCACTTCGTTCCCTGAGGCGGCATCGATCCCAACGCCCGCTTCTCTCATTATATTCAAGATCTTATCATAAGGATTCGCTTTTACCGAATATAAAAGGGAAAATTTCGGAAACGCCTTCCGAACCCTGGCGATCTTCTCCGCGATCCTATCGCCGTCATATAGGTAAAAAGGCGGCTCCACCTTCCCGAGACAGCCTGCGATTGTACTATTGTTTACCATGTCTCCTTCACCTCATTTACAATTTGCAATGCATATATTTCTCTGCTTCATCCCATTTGACAGAGAATCCGGCGCCCTTGGCGCAGAAGACGGAATCCGACGTGTTGTCGCGGTCTCTCGTTCTGTCGTACCCCACTCTTGCCACGACTTCATCCGGATTATGGCAAGGCTCATATCCGGCAGGCGTAAGCCATAAGCGCCCTTTTCCCTTTGTCTGCGATTCAAAGATCTGCGGATACCGCATCAGTTCCCGAGCCGGTCCCCTCCCCGTGATCAGGACACGATCCTGTAGAACCTGCGGTGCATCGCTGAGAACCGCCATTCTTTGCAGATCCGAGAGAATCCGGCCCGTCATGGAAGCTTCCGCCTCCAAAGTGAATTGATAATAGGGCTCCAAAATCTGGTTCTTCGCCTTCTCTAAGCCTTGCCGTATAGCCCGGTAGGTGGCCTCGCGGAAATCTCCGCCCTCTGTGTGCTTTTCATGGGCCCTCCCTGTGACAAGTGCAATCTCTACGTCCGTAAGAGGGGCCCCCAACAGCACGCCCCTGTGCTCCTTCTCCAGCACATGGGTTCGGACCAGATTTTGGTACTGGCTCTCCAACACATCCACAGAACAGCGGCTTACAAACTGAATGCCGCTGCCCCGCGGCGCCGGCGATATGGCAACATGGACTTCCGCATAGTGTCGAAGCGGCTCAAAATGCCCGTAGCCCATCACCGGCTCCGCCACGGTCTCCATGTAGAGAACCTCACAGTCCCCAAAATCCACCGCCAGCCCAAACCGATTGGACAGCACCTGCCGCAATACATCCAACTGTATGACGCCCATGACGCGCACCTGCATCTGAGAGAGCGCCTCCTCCCACCGCACCGACAGAAGGGGGTCCTCTTCCTCCATAATTTGAAGGCATTCCAGCACGCGGCGATGGGGTATAGCGGCATCATACAGAACCCTGGCCGACAAAAGGGGGCGCGTCTCATACTCTGTGTGATAGCATTCCGCCCCAATTCCATCGCCAGGGCGGACTCCCTCCAGTCCCGTCACCGCACACACATCGCCGGCGTGTACAATGGAGACTGATTCGTACCGGTTGCTATTATTCATCCAAAGCTCCTGCACCTTGGCAAAATGAAATTCGCCGGCCTGCTCTGACACCGCGACCTCATCCCGGGGTCTAAGGGATCCCTCTTTAATTTTGATAAAGGCTAACCTCTTTCCTTGGCGGTCCCGCCGAATTTTGTAGACGATCCCCGAAAAGGGCTGTTCCGCAAGGCAAGGCTCTTCCTGCGCCGTGATTCGGCAGAAGACATGGAGGAATTCCCTGATCCCCTGGTCTGCCAGCGCCGCGCCGCTAAAAGCGGGAAAGACTTTTCGCCGGCGCACTAAGTCGCCCAGGTCCTCCATCCACCGCGCTTCCTGCCGCGGGTCATAGCCCTGTTCCACATACCGCTCCAACAGTGCATCGTCAAAATCGGCCAGCTCCTGCGCCAGAGCATCGGTAAAGCCTGCTAGAAGCCGATTCTCCGTAATGTCCCACACGGCTTCTGATAGGTTCCTCCTGAGATCCTGCAAAACCTTGCCCACATCCGCCCCCACCCGGTCCGTCTTATTGATAAAAATCAATACGGGAACGCGCAACCGCTGTAACAGACGCCAAATGGTTTCCGTATGCCCCTGTACGCCCTCGACTGCGCTGACGAGCAAAATCCCATAGTCCAAAATCCGCGCCGCCCGCTCCATCTCCGATGAAAAATCCACATGTCCAGGCGTATCAACCAACGTGAACTGCTGGCCCTCGTAGGAGAACATCGCCTGATCGGAAAAAACTGTGATCCCCCGCGCTCTCTCGATGGGATCCTGGTCGAGGAAGGCGTCTTGGTGATCGACCCGCCCTCTCTTTCGCAGCGTCCCTCCATGGTACAGGATCTGTTCCGAGAGCGTTGTCTTGCCTGCGTCCACATGGGCCAGAATGCCGATGGTCTTTCTCATCTCCCAACCCTCATCTCAAAAAAAGCTGTAGCATCCACCG
>CAUFVC010000111.1:0-6902 GCA_959029275.1 uncultured Eubacteriales bacterium
GTCCGTTACTCTAACGCTAAGCGCCTTCCCATGAGGACTCCCATGGCGGAGGCCATCATCAGCCCTCGTGTCCAGCCGCTGGAATCGCCAAGGCAATGGAGGCCGGTGATATTGGTATTGAAGGCCGCGTCCATTTTTACGCGGTTGCTGTAGAACTTCAATTCTGGGGAGTAGAGAAGGGTTTCAATGGAAGCGAACCCTGGAACGACATGATCCACCGCCTGAATAAAATTGATAATGTTGATCATAGCCCGGTAGGGCATGGCGGCGGTGATGTCACCGGCCACGGCGTCGGGGAGTGTAGGCCGCAGGTTGGACCTGGACAGTTCCTCCTGCCAAGTCCGCTTTCCATCGAGAATATCGCCAAGGCGCTGCACGAGAATATGTCCGGCGCCCAGCATATTGGTCAGCTCTCCGACCTTTTGGGCATAGGCGATGGGTTGATGAAAGGGCTCATTGAAATTGTGGGAGCAGAGAATTGCTAGGTTTGTATTGTCCGATTTAAAATCTTTGTAGGAATGACCGTTGACTACAGCGAGATCGTTATCGTAATTCTCTTGACTGACGATGCCACCCGGGTTCTGGCAAAAGGTGCGGACCTTATTTTTGAACGGCTGGGGGTATCCGATCAGTTTCGATTCGTACAACACATTGTTGACCCGCTCCATGATCTCACTGCGAACTTCGACTCGCACGCCGATATCCACCGTCCCAGGTTGATGGGCGATATGGTGGTCTGTACAGAGCCTTTCCAGCCAATCGGCGCCTCGCCGCCCGGTGGCGACCACGGTATGATGGGCAGAGATCTCGAGATGATCCTGGCCGTTGTTGACAAGGACGCCGCGGCAGACTTCACCCGCAAGGATTACATCCGTGCATTCATAGCCAAATAGAATCTCCACCCCATGATCCAACAGATACGTTTCAATACTTCGGTAGATCTCCTGTGCCTTCTCAGTGCCAAGATGGCGGATGGGGCAATCCACAAGCTTCAATCCAGCCTGAATCGCCCGCTTGCGGATCTCCTTCACTTCATCGGTGTTGCCGATGCCCTCTATATGGGAATCGGCTCCGAATTCCAGATAAATCTGATCAGTATAGTCAATGGTTTCCTGGGTGAGAGAGTCACCGATGAGGGATGGGAGGTCCCCGCCCACCTCGCTGCTCAGGGAAAGCTTTCCGTCAGAAAAGGCGCCGGCGCCGGAAAAGCCGGTGGTAATGTGGCAGTAAGGCTTACAGTTGACGCACTGATTGGTTTTATGCTTGGGACAGCGGCGCTCCTCAATGGCCTTTCCCTTTTCCACGAGGATTATGTGCTTCCGGCTTCCGCGCCGGAGCAGCTCCAGAGCCGTAAAGATCCCAGACGGACCTGCACCGATGATGACGACATCACAATTCATATCTATACCTCCGCATTTTGCCGGAACTTTTCTGTAACACCAGTATACCATAGGCGGAGAAGAGCGTCAATTGCTCCGAAATGCACAAAAACGGGAATAAAAGCCAGATGCTTTCGTGAATTAGCCTATTGCCTTCACAGGGGCGATATGATATCATTCCATATGACAAGACATATGATTATACATATATTGCGATCTGGAGGAATGAATATGGGCGAGACGGATAGGGAGCATGGGGTAGTGTGGAAGATTGTCAACCGGTATCTGGTGGATGGATTATCCGGTATGGCTATGGGACTTTTCTCCACACTGATTGTGGGACTGATCTTAAAACAGTTGGGAACCCTTATCGGGGACAATGTGGTGGGGACGCTGTTGGTCAATCTGGGGACGATGGCGAATTTTGCGACCGGAGTGGGCATAGGGATCGGCGTTGCCGTGAATTTGAAGATGCCCAAGCTGGTGGTCTATTCGGCGGGTGTGGCCGGCTTCATCGGCGCATATGCATCTCAACTGGATGCGGGGACGCTTTTTGACGGGGCTAAACTGGTTCTATCGGGGCCTGGAGATCCCATCGGCGCATTTGTGGCAGCGCTCTTTGGCATGGAGATTGGCCGTCTCGTGTCGGGAAAGACAAAGCTCGATATATTGGTTACCCCCATCGTTACGATCACCGCCGGGGGCGCTGTGGGCGTTGTGCTGGGGCCGCCCTTAGCGGAGGGAATGAGTGCTCTCGGCCATTTTATCAACACTGTGACAACTCTGCACCCGTTCATCATGGGGATTTTAATCTCCGTCATCATGGGGATGATTTTGACGCTGCCCATCAGCTCAGCGGCCCTTTCGATCATTATCGGTCTCAGCGGGATTGCCGGGGGAGCGGCGACCGTGGGCTGTTGCTGTCAGATGGTCGGATTTGCGGTGGCAAGCTTTCGGGAAAACAAATTTCAAGGGTTATTGGCCCAGGGCCTTGGCACATCGATGTTGCAGGTCCCCAATATTGTGCGGCATCCACAGATTTGGATTCCGCCGACACTGGCGGCTGCCATTTTGGGCCCCGTTTCTACAATGGTCTTCAAGATGGTCAATAATCCGTCAGGCTCCGGAATGGGAACGTCTGGTCTGGTGGGACAGTTTATGACATGGCAGGAGATGGCTGGCTCCATGCCACCGGCTCTCCTGTTGGGAGAGATTGCGCTGATGCACTTTATTTTGCCGGCGGCGCTGACCTTGCTCATCTCCACAGTTATGAGAAAATGGGGCTGGATTCACGACGGAGATATGAAATTAGAATTGTAAAAAAATGTCAGAATAAAAATTTGATTCGACAACCATCTTCCCGAAATTTTTTATGGCTCCTGTGCTATCATTAGGATCAGACAAGCTAGGGAGGATGAGAGATTGATGGAAACAACGGATAAATTGCCGAATAACGTGCGGCAAATCGGGCAAATCAGCGATACCTTGAAGATTTACATGGAGCAGCAGGTCAGCGAGTTTCTGGAAGATCATCGCCGTGCGGAGATAGGAGAACTGCAAATTTTTTATCTTCTTGGAAGGGAATATCATTTGGGAGAGCAGCGGGTGCTGGTGGTCCGGGGTGTGCTGGAAGAGGAAATGCCGGTACACCAGCCCATCGTCATTACGCTGGATAGCCTCCAGATGTTGGAGAAGAAAAAAGAACTGTATTTCCCAAAGCTTAAGCTATTAGGGTGGATGCTAAACCAGCCAGGCTACGGGGTCTACGGTCCGCAGCGGCAAGCTTCACTTCACCGCCAGCAATTTGGGCAGTGCCCCTTGTTCATGCTGAGCGATTCCTTGGAACAGACGGAAGAATTTTATCTCTGGAATGGGACGGATTTTGAAGCTGTGGGAGGGTACCTGATTTATTACGATCCGAATCCCGCCATGGCCAATATGACAGCGAAGAGCAAGCCCGAACCCGCTGAGCGGCCGGAAGCTTTTTGGCAGCCGGAGGAGACAGAGATTCCACCTAAAGAGGAGGATCCGCTGGAGCCCTGGTTGCAGCAGCGAGAGCGAACCCCATTGCGGGAGGGATATACTGCAAGAACAAGGCCCGTTTCCGGCGCGGAACCGCGGAGAGAATACCGGGAGTACGCCAACCGCCGCAAACCAGCTCCCGAAAGGCAGGAAACCCCCCAGAAGACAGCCCAGGACCCGTCCAAATCCCTGAGCATGTTAACGTCTCTGTCGGCTGTTTTGCTGCTGATCTGCGTCGTAATGGGAATGTTGCTGTTCAACAGCATCGGCACTCTAAACGGGATCCAGACCCGTTTGGAGGATATGAACGCACAGATCTCGCAAATCTCGGAGAAGGTTGTGGACGCTCCTATCGATGTCAGCACACAGCCCCAGTCATAAGAATTTCTAGAACAGGAATAGAACGAAGCCAGCGCCTCATATAGTAGTAGAAAAAAGCAGGTGCCGGTATGTCAAAGGAGAAACAAGCGGTTTTAAAGATAGCGGGGGTTTTCATCAGCACGGTTATCGGGGCGGGTTTTGCGTCCGGACAGGAGATCGTCACATTTTTTATTCGATATGGGAGGAGCGGCCTCCTTGGGCTTGGCGTTGCCGGCGTGCTATTCATTCTATATGGTTGGGGGATTCTATCCTGCGTATATAAAAATAAGCTCAGGTCGTATTCGGAATTCACCAATCAAATTGCAGGGCGGCAGGCGGGCCGCGTGTTAAGTTGGATCGTGACGGCCTATATGCTCTTAAGTTACGGCGTCATGCTGGCGGGAAGCGGCGCGATTTTGCAGGAACAGTTTGGATTGTCCTATGAGGCAGGAGTCCTGCTCCTGAGCGCCTTTACCTTTTTGACGTTTCTCACAGGCGCGAAGGGGATGGTGTCAGTCAACAGCTTTCTTGCGCCTGTGCTGACGGCCGGCATTCTTTTCATAAGCATTATGGGGATTCTACAACCACAAAAGACGGCACAAGCGAATTCGTATCTGCAGCTTGTGCCGTTGTCTATGCTCTCCATTCCCCAGGCGGGAAATTATGGGAAGGCGCTTCTCTCATCCCTTCTATATGTCTCTTACAATATGCTGACAGCGGCGGCCGTTCTCACGACACTGGGGCCGTATCTAGTCCGCGAGAAAATGCCCTTTCGGGCAGCGCTGGCCGGGGGAGGAACGCTGGCCGTGGTGTCTTTTGTATTGGGGGTTGCAACATTCATAAATTATGGTACAATAAAAGAGATAGAGATACCAGCTTTGCAGCTGGTGGCAGATAAAAAGACGTTGTCCTATCTCTATACATTTATTTTAATGGGTGCTATGTATACCACTGCGATCTCTAACGGGTATGGATTTGCGGATGCGATACGAAGCGTACTGCCTGTCGGGAAGGTTTGGATGAGTATCACGACAGTGCTGCTGGGGATCTTTGTATCCCAACTGGGCTTTTCACAGCTTGTCAACAAGGGGTATTCTCTGTTCGGATATATCGGCCTTTTCCAGCTGCTCTTGTTGGTTATGCACTGGTTCCCATTGAAAAGGAGCAAACATACATGAAAAATCGTGACGGGGACACAGGAAAAATAAAAAATTGGATGGATGTGGAGGAACTCTCTGAGGAGTTGATGGAAGACGGCGAAGGGGCGATAGAGAAAGAGAAGAAGGAAGAAGCCCTTCTGCGGGAGCCGAAGAGTAAAAAGAAGCTGGCGCTGCTGGGCATTGTGCTTTTGTGTGCCTTGGCGCTCGGTGGATTTTTGTTATCGGATACCTTCTATGGGATCATCCGCCGGCAGAGCAATTATACGCTGACGCCGTCGGGAGTCGAGGTGGAATATTCTAAGGAGGCGGCGTCCTCCTTTGCGGTGCTGGGAGATCTGGTGCTGCGGCTGGGGCAGGAAGGCATAGCGGCCCTGGACAGCAGTGGAAAGGTTGTCTGGGATGTGCCCTTTACCATGGCGTCGCCTAACATGGTGACCTGCGGGGATTATGTAGCGGTCGCAGACCGAAAGGGGACGAAGATCATTTTGTGTGACAAAAATGGTCTCCAGAGCGAAATGACAGCCGAGTATCCCATCACGCTGCACACAGTCAATGAGGCCGGTTATATCGCAGTGGCGGTGGGCCAGGATATGCAAAATGGCGTGGCCTTGTATTCCAATACCGGCCAGTTGATTGTCAAGAGAAGTACCACTGTCAGCGGGGATGGGGTACCCATGGCCATAGCTCTGAATGGAGATGCGACGAGAATGGTCACATCCTATCTGGTATTCTCCGGGGAAACGATGAAGAGCCAGGTTACGGTCTTTGACTTTTCCAATGCGTCGGACGGGATCACAGATCGAATCTTGGCCAATTACAGCTATGACGGGACCATGGTGGTCAACCTAGCCTTTATACAGGGATCCTGTGTATTGATTGGGGACAATCGCATTGGCGCCATTTCTATGGAGGGCAATACGAAAGAGGCTTGGAGTCAGGAACTCTTATATACCATCAAGGCGCTGGCAGTTGGAGAGGATTTCTTTGCGCTGGCCTATGACGGAGGACAAGCCGGGACCGCACAGGCGCAGCCCGAAAACGATCTCGTTTTGCTAGACAAAGACGGGACGGCGATTCTGCAATTGCAGATCGGAGACATCTCCTACCTGGATGTCTCAAATGGGATTCTTGTCTATGGCCAGGAGCGAAGCTACAAGGCTATAGACAAGGACGGAACGAGTCAGTGGTACTACGACGCGCCGGAGGATACATATCGTCTGCTCAACCTGACGGGCGGCGATACGGTGACGGCGGTGGTCAGCGGGAAGATGAAAATGATGAGTATTGTCGGGGTTGAAGAAACGGGGGATAGCGTCTCATGAATTTTATCATTGCGATTGTGCTGGATGCATTGACCATCTTTATTCTTGTGTTCAGCGTATTCCGTGGAAAGAAAAAAGGATTTGTCAAGACCGGGTATAATTTGGTCTCCTGGCTTATCAGCCTGTTGGCGGCATGGAAGCTATTTCCGTATGTGGGAAAGGGGCTTCGCGCGCTAGGGCTGTTTGGAAAAATGCAGGGGTATATTGCCGGTCATCTGTCGTTGGGGGAGGCGGCCGGCACAGCGGAGGCAGCCGCGGCGATCCAGACCCTTCCCATCCCCAAAATTTTGCAGGAGAAACTCATCGAGAATAATAATTATGAGGTTTACAATATTTTCAATGTGGATACCTTGTCAGAGTATGTGGCGAGCTATCTGGCCAATGTGGCCCTGAATATTATCGCCGTGGCCGCCACATTTCTCCTGGTATTTCTTCTGATCCGGCTGATCGGATTTGCGCTTGAGATTGCGGCTAAGCTGCCGGTTATCCGGACATTGAACAGCGCCCTGGGAGTCTTGGCCGGTGCCGCCATGGGTGTCGTGAAGGTGTGGGTCCTGTGCATCGCCGTTACGATAATCGGAATGCTCCCCAAATTTACGGTGCTGCTGTCCAGCGTCAGCGCTAGCGCTGTGACACAATTCTTTTACAGCCATAATCTG
>CAUFVC010000112.1:0-6892 GCA_959029275.1 uncultured Eubacteriales bacterium
TCTCTATGATATAATATCCACAAACGCAATGGGCCGTGCGCAAGCGAGGCGAACAAGCCGCTGCGCCGCCTTATGAAATCGCACAGATGCGTCGGGAAAGAGAGGAAATTTACAGATGTCAAAAGAATTAAAGCTTTGGTACACAAAGCCAGCGCCAGGGATCACGAAAATCACGCCGGGGCGGACGCCGGAGAATGACGAGTGGGAAAAATGGTCGCTGCCCCTTGGAAATGGCTATATAGGCGCCAATGTTTTCGGCGGAACTGAGACGGAGCGGATCCAGATCACAGAGAATAGTCTGTCCAATCCCAAGAGTGTCGGAGGATTAAATAATTTTGCCGAGATATTTCTTGACTTTGCCCATTCGGATGTGGAGGACTACCGCCGGGATTTGGTGTTGGATACGGCGATCTCCCATGTGGAGTATACCCATAAGGGGGTCCGGTATGAGCGGGAGTATTTTACATCCTATCCGGACCAGGTCATGGTCATCCGCATAGCCGCTTCGGAAAAAGGGGCGGTGCAGTTTACCCTTCGCCCCACCATTCCATACATAAAGTCCTACGGAAGAGAGGAAGGCGACGGCGGCGGCAAATCGGGTACGGTTACGGGGGAGGGGCGGACCCTCACGCTGTCAGGCGTTATGCATTATTACAACATCGCCTTTGAGGGGCAGCTGCGCGTGATCACGGAGAATGGAACGGTGACAATGACCGCGGATGCGTCGGGCGACCACGCAGAGCTGCACGTGGACGGCGCGGACAGTGCCGTGATTCTGATTGGGGTTGGAACAAACTATCGCATGGAGAGCCGCGTATTTACGGAGCCAGACCCCAAAAAGAAGCTGGCCCCCTATCCCCATCCCCACGAGCGGATCTGCGCTATCATGGACAAAGCCTCCGCCAAGTCCTACGAAGAGCTGAAGACAGCGCATTTGCAGGAATACCAGCAGTATTTTAAGCGCGTTGAGCTGGATTTTGGCGGCGTGCCGTCGGGAGTGCCTACGGATGAGATGCTCCAGCAGTACAAAGAAGGGATTCATTCCAAATATTTGGAGGAGCTGTATTTCCAATATGGCCGCTATCTCCTAATCAGCGCATCCCGCCCGGGGACGACGCCGGCCAATCTCCAGGGGACATGGAACTGTTACGATGATTCGCCGTGGAGCGCGGGCTATTGGCACAATATCAACGTACAGATGAACTACTGGCCCGCCTTTAATACGAATCTGGCGGAGATGTTTGAGGCGTATGCGGCCTACAACCAGGCGTATATGAAGCTGACGGAGCAGCATGCGGACCGGTATATCCGGGACAATTATCCGGAGCGCCTGTCCGATGAGCCAGGTGAAAATGGCTGGATTATTGGGACGGGCGGCTGGCTGTATGATGTGGACGGCATGGATAATAACAGTCATTCCGGCCCGGGAACAGGGGCCTTTACCTCACAGCTCTTCTGGGACTATTATGCATTTACAGGGGATGAGGAGATTCTGCGCACCCTGACCTACCCTGTGATATCCTCCATGTCCAAATTTTTGTCCAAGGTTTTGATCCAGCAGGATGGGGCCTTACTCACGAAATTTTCCGCTTCGCCGGAGCAGACGCAGGAGATCGACGGGGCCGATGAATATATTCACACCACGGGGTGTGCCTTTGACCAACAGATGATCTATGAAAATTATAAAAATACCATCCGGGCTGCGGATCAATTGCAGATCGACGAGCCCATTGTGGAACTTGCAAGAGAACAGATTGACCGGCTGGAGCCGGTGCTGGTAGGGGAATCTGGGCAGGTGAAAGAATTCCGGGAGGAGAGGATGTACGGCGAGTTGGGAGAGTATCACCACCGGCATATCTCCCAGTTGGTGGGCCTATATCCCGGAACTATCATCAACAAAAACACGCCGGAGGGGATGGAGGCGGCCAAGGTGACGTTGAACCTGCGGGGAGATCAATCCACCGGGTGGGCCATGGCGCACCGGCTGAACCTCTGGGCGAGAACGGGGGATGGAAACCGAGCATACCACCTCTACCAAACTCTGCTCAAACGGGGCACGCTGCCGAACCTGTGGGATACCCATCCGCCTTTCCAGATCGATGGCAATTTTGGAGGCACGTCGGGCGTCGCGGAGATGCTGCTGCAAAGTCACGGCGGATATATCGATGTGATCCCTACGCTGCCGGATGACTGGGCCAACGGATCGTTTTCAGGCCTTGTGGCGCGGGGGAATATTGTTGTCGATGCCGTGTGGAAGAATAAGCTCGTACAGGAAATCTGCCTGCATCCCCGGAAAGATGGGGATTGCAAGGTTTTGTGGAACCGGCCGTGCCAAGTCCAAGTGACTGGCGAGGATGGACACGAGATAGCACACACAGAGGATGCAAATTGTATCTGTATACCGGTTGTGAAAGGCAAAACAGTCCGAATCCGGCCAATGGAGTAGCAGGTGGAATCGCAAAGGGGATGTTGCAGAGATGCGAGGGGATATCCGAGGCGTATGTAAGAATCTGCGCTATGCGCTGACAATTATTTGTAAAGCGAGTCCAACGAGGCTGTTGGTCACCATGCTTGAATCCGTCTTGCGCGGGACAGCGCTGTTTATGCTGGATGTGTATCTGCTGCGCGTCATCGTCAATTCCGTGCAAGCGGGAAGCGATTTCGGAGGTCTGGCCGCCACCACCTTGTGGATTGCCGGGTACTATGGCGCGGTGCAGATTTTACGGACCGTGCTGCGGACCCTCTATTATCCCATTTCGAACCTAAAGATTCAGGAGTCGATTCAGCTGCGCCTTTTTACCGCTTCGATGGAAGCAGACCTCTCTTGTTTTGAGGATTCTGAATTTTATGACCGGTATGTGAAGGCCATCCAGGAGGCGCCTACCCGCGCCTCCCAGATTTTAGATTCCATCAGCGATATGATTCTGTTCATCACCTATGTCGCCACCAACGGCGTGCTGCTTGTGACCATCGCGCCGGAACTGATGATATGGGCATTTTTGCCCGTGCTTGTGGGAATCCTGACAGGAAAGCGGCGCAACAGGGTTTCCTACGAGTTCACCATGCGGGTTACGGAACAGAATCGAAAGAGAGATTACGTGCGCCGCGTCTTTTATATGCAGAAATATGCGAAGGAGCTGCGGCTGACCAACATCTACCGCGTTCTGTTCCGGCAGATGGATGAATCCCTGCGGGATATCGGCCGGGCTATCCGCCAATACGGATTCAAACTGGCGCTTTTTGAGTACGCAAGAAATGAGACCGTGGAGGTACTGGTCTATGTCGGCAGCATTTTGTGGACATCATTTCGTGTTTTGACGTCCAAAACCATGCCGCTGGGGGATGCGCTGGTGGTCGTCAATTCTATCAGCAGCGTCGCCTACACGTTTCAGGACTCCATCCAGCGGCTCTTTGAATTTCATGAGCATTCGCTCTACATCGAAAATTTGCGCTATTTTCTCCAGTACGAGCCCTCGATACGGAATGATCCGAAGGGACTGCCGGTATCAGACTTTCGGGGACTGGAGTTCCACAACGTCTCCTTCCACTATGCAGGGCAGGAGACGGAGGTTTTGCACCAGGTGAACATGAGAATACGGGCGGGAGAAAAAATCGCGCTGGTTGGACAGAATGGAGCGGGAAAGTCAACGATTGTCAAGCTGTTGATGCGCCTGTACGATCCGGCTCAGGGGGAGATCCGACTCAACGGCGTGGATATCCGCCAGTATCGTTTGGACGAATATCGCGCTCTCTTTGGGGTTGTCTTTCAGGATTATCAGATATTTTCGGCGCCGGTCAAGGAAAATGTCCTTCTTCGCTCCTGTGATGCCGCCGGGGACGAGGACCTTGTGGCGAATGCCCTGCAAAACAGCGGGATTCAGGAGAAGGTGTACTCTCTGCCACGGGGGATGGACACCGTTCTGACAAGAGAGTTTGATGAGGACGGGGCGGTGCTGTCGGGAGGGGAGGCGCAAAAAATTTCCATCGCCAGAATCTTTGCTAAGGATTGTGAGCTGGTAATCATGGATGAGCCTTCGTCCGCCCTCGACCCCATTGCGGAACACGCCATGTATGACAATATGATGCGCGCATGTGAGAATAAAAGCGTTATCTTTATCTCTCACCGCCTGGCGTCCGCGGCCATGGCAGACCGGATCTACCTGCTGGAGAACGGCCGCATTGTGGAGCAGGGGACCCACGGAGAGCTTATGCGCCGTGGCGGCCGGTACAAGGAGATGTTCAGCATTCAGGCCAAGAACTACGGGGAGAAGGGGGCGGCCGTATGAAACCGAATCGGGCAAAAGCGGCGGCAAATATTTGGTTTATGCTGCGCCAGGTTGCCCGGTATACGCCGGGCTATATGGCGCTGATGATTGTGGAGGGCGTTGTCTGGGGGGCGATCCACGCCTTATCCAGCGTCGTGTTTGTCAAAATGCTGTTTGACCGGCTGGAAAAGGGGGGACCCTTTTGGGAGATTGCGCTCATAGCAGCAGGGATCGCCCTCTTTTCCCTCCTGTCGGAAGGATTTTCCCAGTGGTATTGGCAGTGTTATAACAGAAAGGCGCGCCAGAAGCTCCACCGGAGGATGCAGGGCGATTTATGCGAGGCGGCCAGGAGAATGGATCTGGCCTGTTATGACGATCCCGCATTCTACAACCAATTCGTGTGGGCCATGCAGGAGGCGGACAAACGGGCTGTGGCGGTGGTGGAGGATCTGGGGAAGATGATTAACCGGGTGGTGGCTCTGTGTGCCATCACGGGGGTGCTGCTGACGGTCAGCCCGGCGGTCACGTTGCTTATGCTGGGGGGAGCGGCTGTGCAGACCGCTCTCCGCCTGTACGGAATCCGCGTGAGCTTTCAGCGGGATGTTGAGCTGAAACCGGACCAGCGGGAAAGCGACTATGTCGGCCGGGTCTTTTACCTGGGTGACTATGCCAAGGAGATCCGCATGAGCGGCGTGGGCCCCCTATTCAAGGACAAATACACCGATGCGATGCAGCGGCAACGGAGCACGTACAAGCGCTACGGAAAGCGGCTGTTGGCGATTGAAGGGGCGGGAGCCCTGGTAATGCATGTGCTGGAAACCACGGGGATCTTTCTCCTCCTCCTGTTCGAACTGCTTGTGCGGCAGACCATATCGCTGGGGGGCTTTGCGGCCACGGTGAATGCCATCTGGAAGGTCAACTGGCAGGTCAGCGATCTGTGCGAGAGACTGTTGAAGTTCCCGGAGCACAGCCTGTATATCCAGCTATACCGATCTTTTCTGGAGTATGCGCCTAAGATTCAGGGGGGAGAGACTGCGATCCCGGAATTTGAGGAACTCCGCATGGAAAATGTCTCCTTCTCCTACCCGGGCTCAGAGGCGAGATGCCTTCGGAATATTACGCTCCGCCTTCACAGGGGGGAGAAGGCGGCTCTGGTGGGATATAACGGGGCGGGCAAAACCACGCTGATCAAGTTGCTCATGCGGCTGTATGATCCCGACGAAGGCGCCATCTATCTCAATGGCATTGACATCCGGGAATTTCCCCTGGAAGAGTATCGCAGAACCATCGGCGCGGTGTTTCAAGATTACTGTCTGTTTTCCACTACTGTGGCGGAGAATGTGCTTGCGGATTTGGACGAGGGGCGACAGGATCGGGAGATTGTGGATGCGCTGCGGGCGGCGGGTTTCGAGAAGCGATTGTCCGAGATGGAGCAGGGAATCCATACGGTGCTGGGCCGTGAATTCGATCCCCAGGGCGTCAATCTTTCCGGAGGCGAAGAGCAGAAAATCGCCATAGCCCGGATTTTTGTCCGGGAGCACCCCATCCTGATTTTGGATGAGCCCTCGTCCTCCCTGGATCCCATAAGTGAATATGAGCTGAACCACACCATCGCCAGTGCGGTGGGACAGCAGGCGGTTCTATTCATATCCCACCGCCTGTCCACCACAAGGATGGCGGATCGCATCTATATGCTGGAGCATGGAGCGGTAGTTGAGGAGGGATCCCACGAAGAATTGATGGCGAAGGATGGACAGTACGCATACATGTTTCGGATTCAGGCGGAACGGTACCAGGAAGCGTGAGTTGTTTCAGGATAGCAGCCAATCAATCAAATATAGCGATTTGATCCCAAATTGCGATAGTTTTCGACATATAAGACTAAAAGTTATAATAAGGCCAGCTTAAATTTTAGACATGGTGTATCGCAAGTGCCGATGCTTTGTTTCAAAAGAATAAAAAAAGGCGTCCAAAAGGCTCGGACTGATAACGAAGTATTAAACCAACCAAGTTATCAGGCGTAGCAGGGGCAAGGAAAATCACCGAGATTAGTCTATTGCAGACTTTTCTCGGTGATTTTCTTTTTTAATTTGCACATTCGATTTCTGCCCCTGCCTCCGTTACAATAATTGCAGTAAATCAAAGGAGGTACGGCGGATGAAACAGAAATATTATCTTGCGCTGGACGCAGCAGAGCGGCGGCTCATTAAGAGCGTAGCCAACAGAACCTGTTCCTGCGAACAGATCAACAACTGCTTGAATTGACTTGTTCTTAATAATTGGATCACATATATGGGAAATGATACGTACTTTACTTCCCATATATTGAAGTGTAGGAATTTCGCTATATTGATTCATTTCATTTGCCTCAATAATTTATTCGATTTGGGGAGAGAATTAGTCTATGTGAGTTATCGTTGCTGTTCCTCCAACGCCAGCCCGATCAAACGATCCGTCTGGTCTGCCATAAACAGCGGGATATTCAATACATCATCATCCAACTTCAGATTATCCAGAGAAAAACGAACACGGAGCTTAACCTTATCAGGGAATAGTTCCTTGAACTTCTTAAGGCTGCGGCTGGTGATGTTTGTTTCGGATTTGACCTCAACAGGAATAATGTCATT
>CAUFVC010000113.1:0-6886 GCA_959029275.1 uncultured Eubacteriales bacterium
TACTCTGAAAAGACAGATATTGTGATATACGAGGGGGCTGTCGTGGATCTTGAGGATGTAAAAGATAACAGTTGGCTGGACGTGTACCGGGAGCTGGGCGATGACTATGTCATCCAAACCCGGCAGAAAAATGACAAGTACCCGTATTTTATTACAATTCTCTGCCCCTTGACTCCAGGGTATCAGGAGAATATGGGAGCCATAGTGGTCAACATCAATGTAGAGAAGCTTGGCAGCATAATGGGCAGATCCAAAGGAATGGCGCAGACCCTTTTGATACTGGACGGTGAGGAACGGCTCTACTACAGCAGTAGCCGGGATATTCTGGACAATAAAAGCGACATGATGGAGGCTCTTGATTTTGTACAGGACCGGCAGGAGGATTTCTCGGAGATCCGGATGATCCGAGGTGAAGAGATGGTTGTGTCCTGCCTGGTATCGGACAGTATGGACTGGAAGTACATCCTCTTGAATCCCATGTCCGCCTATGACGAGAAGATCAACGGTCTCAACGGATTTATGTTCCAGATGATCGGGCTGTCGCTGATCTTGAGCTTAGTGGTATCCTACATTTTAACACTTCGCTCTTTTAAGCCGGTGCGGGATTTGATAGCAGTCGTGGACAATGATTCCTTTGTGGGGAAACAGTATATCGAGGATGATCCGCGCAGCAATGAACTAAAGTATGTTATCACCATGGTCCGCAATACCCAGGAGCAGAACAGCAAGCTGAAGATGGAGCTGGAAGAGCGGTTGGACAAGCTGAATAATTCCCAACTTCTAGCGCTTCAGAGCCAGATCGATCCCCACTTTCTCTATAACACGCTGGATACGATCAATTGGCTGGCGGCGGATCAGTTGGGAGAGGCCAACGATGTGTCAGAAATGATCTCCGCCCTGGCAAGGCTTTTGCGCAGCGCGTTACAGCGCACATCCTATCTGGTAACCGTTGAGGAAGAGCTGGAGAGTGCGAAACAATTTTTGAAAATTTTGGAGCTGCGCTACCAGGACAAATTGAAGACGGTCTGGGATATCAAGCCGGAGGTGTTGTCGTGCAAGATGGTCAAGCTATCGCTTCAGCCTCTGTTGGAGAATGCGGTAAATCACGGGCTCCGCAGTAAGCGCTATGAAGGTGTCATCACGATTTCTGGCGATTTGATCCATGACACGGTGGTTATCTCGGTGGAGGACGACGGAGTGGGCATGGAGGAGGAACAGAGGAGAAAATTGAATGAGCACTTAAAGGAAGAGTATCAATTTGACGACCGGCACGTAGGAATCCGAAATGTAAATCAGAGAATGAAACTCCTTTTTGGCGAAAAATATGGCGTTGTCATAGGGCCTGGAAAAAAGAACGGACTGGCCGTCACCTTAGTCTTTCCCAAAAAGGTGGACTGAGAGGCGCTGAAAAACTGAACAATAGCGTTTTTATAAAAGTATGAGGAAGGGAAGCCTTCCTTTTTTATAATTTAGACAAATAAAATGCGTGGACAGGGGGGAGGTTGTGTGCGATAATTTGAGTAGGACTAAAAATTTACAAGAAAGTCAAAATAATTCCGGTGAAGATTAAAACTTCGCAGAAGGGGCCGTGGAAGACGTTTAAAAGTAACTGGGAGCTGCTCCTGCTCTGCATGCCGGCGGTGATCTGCTACATACTGTTTAACTACGTACCTATGGGAGGTCTGATTCTGGCCTTTAAAAATTTCCGCTATGATTTGGGATTGTTCGGCAGTCCATGGGCTGGAATGGCCAACTTTGACTTTCTGTTCAAATCCGTAGACCTGGTTCGTATCGTGCGCAATACCGTCGGGTACAGCGCATGTTTCATCGTCGTAAACCTGATCGCCAATGTGGGAGTGGCGCTGCTTCTCTTTGAAGTCACCAACCGGAAGGCTCTCAAAGCGTATCAGACCATGATGACGTTGCCCAATTTTCTCTCCTGGGTCATCGTCGGGTTTATCACCTATGCCATCTTTAACCCATCCCTCGGCGTTCTGAATCAGATCCGGGAAGCCATGGGAAAAGAGGCGATCGACGTGTACGCCCAGCCGTCGTACTGGCCCTTCATCCTCGTCTTTGTGAATACGTGGAAGGGTGTCGGCATGGGCTGCATCATGTACTATGCGTCGCTCATCAGCATTGATCCGGCGCTCTTCGAGGCGGCGAAGATCGACGGGGCCAACCGGTGGCAGCAGACATTGCACATATCGTTGCCCAGCTTAGTTCCGCTGATGACAATCATGACCATTATGGCGGTGGGCAATATGTTCCGCGGTGACTTCGGTCTGTTCTATCAGATTCCTCGGAATGTGGGCGTACTGTATCCGACCACAGACGTGATTGACACGTATGTATACAGAGGATTACAGCAGGGAAACTTTGGCATGAGCTCTGCGGTGGGATTGGTGCAGTCCGTTGTCGGACTGGTGTTAGTGTCTGCAACCAACTTTGCGGTGAAGAAAATCTCACCGGAAAACAGTATGTTCTAAAAAGGGAGACGAGGCTATGACGAATATCTTCAAAAAAGGCTATCGATATAAAATCTTGATCCACCTATTCTTTATCCTGATGTGTCTGACTTTTGTGGTGCCGATGCTCCTGGTAATCTCCATCTCTTTCTCCAGCGAGGCATCGGTGACGGCGGTGGGAGCAGGGTACAGCCTGATCCCGAAAGAGTTCAGCCTGGAGGCGTATCAGCTGGCATTTGCAAATCCGAAGACGGTGACATACGGATATATTGTGACCATCAGCCAATCCTTTCTGGGGACATTCCTATCCTGCATCGTAATGGGAATGGTGGCCTACCCGTTATCGCGGAGCAACTTCGCGTACAAGGGCGTGATCACGTTCATCGTATTCTTTACCATGCTGTTTGGAGGAGGCATGATCCCCACATATATTGTGTATACCCAGTTCTATGGGCTGCGGGACAACTTCCTGGTGTACATACTGCCAAGCCTGACGGGAGGCGCCTACTACACGCTGATCGTGAGGACCTTTTTCAGGGGATTGCCGGAATCGCTGTTTGAGTCGGCCAAGATCGACGGGGCGAGAGAGCTGACGATCTTCTTCCGGATCGCGGTGCCGCTGTCGAAGCCGGTGTTTGCCACGGTGGCCTTTATGATGCTGGTGGCAAAGTGGAACGATTTCCAGACGTCGATGATCTATATTACGAATCAGAATCTGTACACATTGCAGTATCTGTTGCAGCGAATTCTCAACGAGGCCCAGTACCTAAATGGCTTGATGAGCAATCCCATACCGGGGGTGGATGCGACGCAGTTTAAGCAGCCGGCAGAGACGTTGCGCTATGCCATGTGCGTCATCGCGGCGGGGCCGATGTTGCTGATCTTCCCCTTCTTTCAGAAGTACTTTGCCACAGGACTTACCATTGGCGCCGTTAAAGGGTAACCCCACGGCGGCGAACCAACTTATTTTCATTCATAAGTTCATCCCCTATATTGAGGGATTGGCTTAGATATATAAATATTATGAGGAGGAATCATAATGAAAAGAGCAACACGATGGATTGCGCTGACGATGGCTTTGCTGTTAGCCGTTGGCGCGGGATTGACTGGCTGTAAGAAAGAGGAGAACAACAGCGGCAGCAACAGTAACAACAGTACAGGGAATAGCTCCGGGGACGGTCAGTCCACATCGACGCCTGAGACCTGGGAAGAGATTACGCTTAATTACTGGAACCTGGGCAATGGGGAGCAGAAGGACTCCAAAAAAGTATGGGCCGAGGTAGACCGCCTGGTGCAGGAACACCTTCCCAACACCAGCATCAACTGGACACTCATCCCTGGCAGTGAATACAAGGAGAAGTGGGCGCGCGCCATGGCAGCTCAGGAAGCCATCGACGTAGCTTGGACCGGTTATGCCATTAATCTGCAGGATGAAGTCAACAAGGGAGCCCTGATGGCGCTGGATGATCTGATCGCAGAGTACGGCCAGGATATCGTCAGCACTCTGGGCGAGACCGTTATGGACATTCACAGATTCGTCGATGGCAAGACCTATCAGGTCATCGCCTGGCAGGGGCTGGTTGGAAACCGGTCCGCATTCCGGATTCCCAAAGCGATTGCGGAGCTGGCTGGCGGCGACAAGTATGTTGAGGAATTGCAGGAAATCTGTTATGAGAACTACAACATCCCCACGGCGGAGGCCAAGCAGAAGGTCTACGACAAGGTAGAAGAGTACCTGAAGGCGGCGAAGGACGGCGGCATGCTCGGTCAAGGCTATCCCCCGGAAATGCTGGAAGGTTGGTATTTGTCAAAGGGAACCGTTGGATTCAGCCAGGGCGGCGGAAGTAACGACTCAACGTTCTATATTGACAAATTTGACGATACCTTTACGGTAAAGAATTGGTTTGAGTCCGAGCAGATGAAGATGAACTATGAGTATATGGCCAAATGGTTCACGGAAGGCTATATCCGCAAGGATGCCGGAAGCTTGGAAAAGATCGAGGTTAACTTTGCAAAAGACGGTTTGGACGGATACATTATGAACATGCACAACGGCTTCACCGACACGATCGCGCAGGAAGAGACCGTAAAAGCCGGATTTGACGTGCTGGCCGCCTATACGCAGCCGGAGTGTGAGTATGTGCTGGGGACAGCGACAGGAACTTCCATTCCGAAGACGTCCAAACATCCGGAGCGCGCCATGCAGCTGATCAATCTCTTCTACTCGGAGGATGGAAAAGAAGCATATCAGACATACGTATACGGAATTAAAGATGAGCACTGGGTTGACAATGGAGACGGTACAGTAAAATGGCTGTGCGGCGACGGCAGTCAGGGAAGCGCGGACTGGGATTACGGCAACATGAAGTGGACACAGGGAACCTGCATGTTCTCCCTGGTCACCCAGGCGGATGTCAAGGGCTACTATGATGTGTTGAAGGAGAAGGAAGACAAAGCGTGGGTCAACCCGCTGCTGTCCTTCAAATTTGACAACACAAACGTTCAGACAGCGGCAGCGCAGGTCAATGCGGTCATCGAGGAATACAAGAAGACCTTGCAGAGAGGAACAAAAGGCGTTGACGGCTGGGAAGCCTACTACAACGAGTTTATCGACAAGCTGAAGGCCGCGGGTATCGAAGACCTGAAAGTGGAAGCGCAGAAACAAGTGGACGAATATGTAAAAGCGAATAATTCCAAGTGGACCCCTCAGAACTGACGGAATTCACGGAACCCATGCTAGTAAAGGGCTGCTGCGGCTACAACTGCGGCAGCCCTTTTTCGTCACGGGTAAGATACAGCAACAAAAAAAGACACTCCCAATTGAAGCGCCCTATGCCGCTCTATAATCTGGGTGACAGGAGTCGAACCTGCGGCCTCTAGAACCCCATTCTAGCGCTCTACCAAACTGAGCTACACCCAGATGCTGCCTATTTCTCAGCGACAAGCATTATGTTATCATATTTTGAGGCGAATGTCAAGAGTTAGATCCCACAGAAAAATTTTTTGATTTCCCCTTGTTTTTTTGGTCCGCTGTGCTATACTAAAGGTACTATATCAAAAGCGATGACGGAACGAGTAGCGGCGTTTCAGTGGACAGAGAGAGGGAGAGAGGCTGAGACTTCCTTGCGCAGCGAGCGCCGTGAAGACCACTCCTAAGCTGTGCCGTGACAGAAACGGCATCGTATTTCTGCGTTAAAGAATAGGGTTTGATAGAACCTGAAGACAAAGCCAAGGTGGGACCGTGCATTTGATATGGATGCACCCTTGAGAACGGGATGAGACCGTTTTCAAGGGTGTTTTTTAATAGAGAAAAGGAGTGGAGGACAGTGAAAATTCAATTGCAAGATGGACAGATCACAACTTTTGAGGAGGAGCTTGGAAGAAACGCCTTCCGCCACACGGCATCCCATATTCTGGCCCAGGCGGTCAAGCGCTTATATCCACAGACGAAATTGGCTATTGGTCCGGCCATAGCGGATGGATTCTATTATGACTTTGACACGGAAGCGCCGCTGACCCAGGATGCGCTTGGCGCCATCGAAGCCGAAATGCGAAAGATCGTGAAGGAAGGCCTCCCGCTAGAGCGCTTCACGCTGCCTAAGGAGAAGGCCGTTGCGCTTGTGCAGTCTATGGGAGAGCCCTACAAGGTGGAGCTGGCACAGAATTTGCCGGAGGGGGAGACGATCAGCTTTTACAGGCAAGGGGAATTTGTAGATCTCTGCGCAGGACCCCATGTTAACAATACAGGGGTGATCAAAGCCATCAAGCTGACCAGCGTGGCGGGGGCCTACTGGCACGGAGACGAGAAGAATAAGATGCTAACCCGGATCTATGGCACATGTTTTCCCACGAAGGAAGAATTGACCGCATACCTTGAAAGGATCGAGGAAGCGAAGCGCCGGGATCACCGCAAGTTAGGGAAAGAGCTGGACCTCTTTACTTTCATGGAAGAAGGTCCGGGATTTCCCTTCTTTCTCCCCAAAGGAATGGTTCTGAAAAATACCCTCATCGAGTACTGGCGCAAAATCCATGAGCGGGAAGGTTATATTGAGATTTCCACCCCGGTCATGCTGAACCGGCAGCTGTGGGAGACATCCGGGCACTGGGATCACTATAAAGAAAACATGTACACGTCCACCATCGACGGCGAAGAGTTTGCCATCAAGCCCATGAATTGTCCGGGCGGAATGCTGGTTTACAAGTCCAGCGGCCATTCCTACCGGGATCTGCCCCTTCGGATGGGAGAGTTAGGTCTCGTTCACCGCCATGAGAAGTCGGGAGCGCTCCACGGCTTGATGAGGGTCCGCTGTTTCACGCAGGACGACGCCCATATCTTTATGACGCCAGAACAAATTACAGATGAGATCAAGGGTGTCGTCCGGCTGATCGATGAGGTTTATAGCACGTTTGGATTTTCC
>CAUFVC010000114.1:0-6707 GCA_959029275.1 uncultured Eubacteriales bacterium
CGGCGCAGGCGATTTTGGCGCTGGAATCTCTGGGATATGCGCAGGCGGATGCCGCCGCCGCCGTGCGGCAGGTTATGCGCCCGGAAGCGTCCGTACAGGATTTGATAAAAGAAAGCTTGACACTTTTGTCGGCGGGGTACTGATGAGTGAGGGAACAAGGTATGGAAGATATTCAAAAGGAACTCGATCGCTTTGAGCGGATCATCGATGTCTCCATTAAGCAGGAAGACAATGAGATCGAAAAAACCCTTCGCCCCAAGCGCTTTGAGGATTATATAGGGCAGGAAGAGGTGAAGGAGACTCTCCGCGTCTTTATTCAAGCGGCGCAAAAGAGAGGCGAATCGCTGGACCATGTATTGCTTTACGGTCCGCCGGGCCTGGGTAAGACTACGCTGGCCGGCATCATCGCCCACGAGATGGGAGTCCACATGAAAGTGACCACGGGACCGGCGATTGAACGGCCGGGAGACATGGCCGCCATCTTGAATAGCTTAGGCCCTGGCGACGTTCTATTTATCGATGAGATCCACCGTCTCAACCGGCAGGTAGAGGAGATCCTGTATCCTGCTATGGAAGATTTTGCCATCGACATCATGATCGGAAAGGGACCTGCGGCCAAGTCAATCCGCCTGGATTTGCCGCGTTTTACCCTGGTGGGGGCTACTACACGGGCGGGCTTGCTCTCCGCTCCGCTGCGGGATCGATTCGGCATGATCCACCACATGGAGTATTACACGGAGCAGGAGCTGGTCCGGATTGTGAAGCAGTCCGCGAGACAGCTGGAAGTGGAGATCGATGATGAGGGAGCGGGGGAGATTGCCAGGCGATCCCGCGGAACCCCCAGGCTGGCCAATCGAATGTTGAAACGGGTGCGGGATTTCGCGCAAGTTCAATTTGACGGAAATATTACCCTTGCGATCGCACTGCACGCGCTAAACGCGCTGAAGGTGGATCCCAATGGGCTCGATACGGTGGATCGAAAAATGCTGTTGGCCATGATCGATATGTTTGACGGCGGGCCGGTGGGCTTGGAGACCCTGGCGGCGACCATAGGGGAGGATCCGGGGACCATCGAGGATGTATGTGAGCCGTACTTGATGCAGCAAGGGTTTATTCAGCGGACCCCGAGGGGAAGGATTGTCACCAGCGCATGTCTTCGATATTTTCATCGGGAATTGCCCGGCAGCGCTGGACAAATATCACTATAATTGTAGAGATGCCGTTGTGGCAGGAACAGGAGGCGCAGCATGGGGGAAAAGCGTAGAATCGAGGTCAATATTGGCGGGTATATGTACAAGTTGATGGGAGAAGAATCGGAGGAGCACATGCAGCAGGTGGCGATGTACATCGATGAGAAGATCCGGCAGATTCAAAAGATGACGTCCGCTCAGAGCCTTAGCCGGGACTATGTGGCAGTGTTGGCCTCCATCAACGTCGCCGATGATTTTTTGAAACTCCTGGAGCACGTCCAGGTTCAGCAGGAGCGGATGGAAGAGCTAACGCAAAAATCCAAGGAGCTGGAAGACAAGCTAGATGAATATCAGGATGAACTGATGAGCTTGGAACAAGAAAATTTGAATTACCGTGAATTGGTGGAGGAGCTTCAGTTAGAAATTCTGCGCTTCAAGGAACAAGGAAAAAATGAATAATAGAGAGAGGTTGCCAGAACTGCTCTCCCCGGCGGGGGATATGGATTGTTTAAAGGCGGCTGTGGGTGCAGGCTGCGACGCAGTGTATCTCGGGGGCAGCCAATTTAACGCCCGACAGGGCGCGGGCAATTTTTCAACTGGGGAGATGGAAGCGGCAGTTCGATACTGCACCCTTCGAGGGGTCAGGACGTATTTGACCCTCAATACGCTGATTAAAGAAAGAGAATGGGAGCGGTTGGAGGCCTTTGCCGCGGAAATCGCGGGTATGGGATTCTCCGGCGTTATCCTTCAGGATATAGGAGTGGCTGCGTACCTGCGGCGCCGTTTTCCGATGCTAGAACTCCATGCCAGTACCCAGATGAGCGTTCACGATCAGGCCGGCGTGGAGTTTTTGAGTACCCAGGGATTCCAGCGCGTCGTGCTCGCCAGGGAGATGTCGCTGGATGAAATTTGTGTTCTGCGGGCACAGACGAGCACGGAGCTAGAAGTCTTTATCCACGGAGCGCTCTGCTACTGTTATTCGGGCCGATGTCTCATGAGCTCCCTGATCGGAGGGCGGAGTGGAAATCGAGGCCGATGTGCGCAGCCCTGCCGCTTGCCATACGGATATGTGGACGCCCGGAGGAATGGAATCCAAGAGCCTGCCTACCGCTTGAATTTAAAAGACATGTGCTCGCTGGATTTTGTAGGAGATCTTGTAGCGAGCGGCGTTCACTCTCTAAAGATTGAGGGCAGGCTCAAGGGCCCCGCCTATGTTGCCGGTGTTACGGAGCTATACCGCAGGGCGCTGGATTACTATGGAGAGAACCGCAGACCGTATCCCGTTACGGCCGGGGATCGGGAGCGATTGCAGCAGCTCTACAACCGCGGCGGATTTTCAAAGGGGTATTATTTCGGAAAAAAAGGAATGGTTGATCTGGAGAATCCAAAACATAGCGGGCTCCTTGCCGGGACAGTGACGAGAGTGAGAAACCGGGAGGGCCTGTGCCAGATTGGGCCACTGCAACCGCTGCACCCGGGAGATGTCATTGAGGTCCGGACGAAAAAGCCGCCCTATCCATCCTACCAATTGAGACCTGAGAACGTATCAGAGGGGGGAACGTGCTGCATCCCCCTAAAAGCCGGTATTGAGAGGGGGCAGCAAGTCTTTCGCCTGACGGATGCCCAGCTACTCCAGGAGCTGCGGGAGAAAGAACCTTCCCGGCGCCTGGGAGTGTCCATGAGAGTGGTTCTCAAGGAGGGCACCCCCATGGAGCTGTGGGTGGCCCAGGGAGATCGCGCCGTAACCGTATGGGGAGCGGTGCCAGCCAAGGCGGAGAGACAGCCGATTACGGAGGATGGCGTCCGCCGGTCTCTATCGAAACTCGGCGATACGCCTTTCAGCCTTGACGAGATGGCGGTCGAGATGGAGACAGAGATATTTGTGCCGGTGTCCTCCTTGAATCGACTGCGCAGAGACGCCATTGAGAAGCTGGAGAGCCTCATCACGGCGCATGGGACTCCCGCTGTGGAGTCAGCAGTCAAACCAGCCGCCGTCAGGACAAGTCCGGAGGGGCAGCCCCCCTTTCTTGAACTGGAAATCTCCAGTATCGAACAATTTTGCGCGATTCCCGCTGAATGTGTTCCGTGGATTCGAAGGATCTTTCCGAGGATGGAGCGCATCAGGCCGGAGGATGCGGAGCCGATGGTAGCATGGGGGCAGACAAATCAAGTGGAGATCTGTCCGGTTCTTCCGGCTGTCAGCCAAGAGAGAAACCGGGATGCAATGTTGGCCATGCTCCGAAGGTGGGGGGAGGCCGGCGTGCAAGGCTATGGAGCCTGCCATATTGGGCAGGTTAAGCTGATTCTTGATATGGATCAGCCGCTGCATTTAAATTCGGGATTTGGGATCATGAATCGAGAACATGCTGGTTTTTGGCAGAGGCAGGGAGCCGCATCCTTTCTTCTGTCTCCGGAACTGAGTGTGCGGGAACTGCGGGAATTGGGGAGGCCGGAAGGGGCGGCGGCCCTTGTGTATGGCCATATTCCAATCATGGTAACAGAACAGTGCGCTGCAAGGGACGCTGCGGGATGCAGGACGGCTCCGGGGGTGGGATCCGTCTCAGCATACCTCAGAGACCGGAAAGGGGCGCAGCTTCCGGTAGAGCGGCACTGTCAATTTTGCTACAGCACCATCTATAGCAGCGATCCCATTTGGCTTGGCGATAAGCCGGAGGCGCTGCGGCATCTGCCGGTGGATGGACTTCGAATGTTTTTCTTAGAAGAGGCGCCGGGGGAAGTGAGCAGAACGCTCACGGCATATGTGTACGCGCTGGAGGGAAAAGCCGCCCACAGTGGGCCATTTTCCTATACGCGCGGCCATTTCTTCAGGGGGGTGGAGTAGTTGTTCAATCTCTGCATCAGTATTTCTCGTTTTATTTATATCATTCTTATGGGAATTTTTATCATCTGCGGATACTACCTGTACTGGCGCCGTCCGTCAGAGCGAACCAGCAGAGAGGTCTGCAATTATCAGACGGCCGCCATCGTTCTATTCAATCTGCTATCCTTTGTGATCCTATTTTTTCACGAATTGCAGGCCAATGACTGGCAATTGGGGGAGCCGATCTGGAACTTTTTGACGAAGATGGCGATGGCGGCGGGATTTATGCTGGGTATGCATATTCTCTCCACAACCCTTCACCGGGGGACGAGCCGGCTCCTCTGGAACTGCGTTTTCATGTTGCTCAGCGTCAGTTTTGTCGTCCTGTGGAGATTAAAAGCGTCCACCGCGATTGCGCAGATCTACTGGATGGGAATCTGTTTTCTTGTGGTCAATGTCGTATTGTTGATCATGCGGCGGGACTGGGTATTTCGGATCAGTAAGTGGATCTTTGCGGCTGGATGTCTGGGGCTGATCGTGCTGCCTTTCATTTTTCCCAATAAACAGGGCGGCTCTCTCAATTGGGTACAGATAAAATCCTTTGGGTTCCAGCCATCTGAATTTGTCAAGATCACGCTTGTTTTTTTCTTGGCCAAAGTCTATGGACGCCAGTATAAATTTCGGTCTCTGGTAGAGGCCACCGGCATGGTGGGGATACTGGCGCTTGTGTTGCTCGTTCAAAATGACTTGGGAACGACGCTCATATTCTGTGTCCTGTTTTTACTCTTGACCTACGATTACACCCAAAAGACTTTTGTTCTCATAGGGGGAGTGCTGGGGGCTTGCCTTGCAGCGCTGGTCGCCTATAAATTATTTGGCCATGTGAGAACTCGGGTCTCGGCCTGGCTGAATCCGTGGTCGGATTTTGAGGGCGGCGGCTATCAGATCGCCCATTCGCTCTTCGCCATTGTGAACGGCGGTTGGATCGGCACAGGTCTGTTTCAGGGGCTGCCCACGTATATACCCCATGTCCGCACAGACATGATTTTCGCCGCCATCGTGGAAGAATTCGGCGCCATATTTGCCATCATGCTGGTCATGATATACATGTTAATTTTTCTCTTTATCATGGACACGGCGAAACGAGAAAAAGATCTGGTGCGCAGGGGAGTCGCCATGGGATTTGGCATTCTCTATATGCTGCAATCATTTGTCATCATCGGCGGCGTGATCAAACTTATACCGCTGACAGGCGTTACGCTGCCCTTTGTCAGCTATGGAGGAAGCTCGCTGCTGTCAAGTTTTCTGATACTGGGCGTTTTGCAATCCATGATTCGCAGCCATTATATGGAAAGAAAGGAGGAGCCATCCGGTGGGAAAGGACAACAGAGCCAAAAACAGGCCGTCAGAGCAAAAGAGCGAAAAGGGGAAAGAGATGACGCGATTCAAGATCCCTACGATTTCGACGGACCTTACTAAGCGAATGGAAGGCCATACCTTTCGCGTCATCAAGGGGATCTTTTTGTTCCTCAGCATTCTTTTAATTGTATGGATTGGAAAATTAATCGTGTTTGATTCCAATACGATCAGCGTCAATGCCTATAACCCTCGATTAGCTAAACTGGAGGAGGGATACATTCGCGGTTCAATCCTGGATGCCGGCGGGAATGTTCTGGCGTATACACAGGTAAACGAGGCGGGAGAGAAGACTCGCGTATATCCCTACGGAAAAGTTTTCGCCCATGTCACCGGATATTCCGCGAAGACAAAAACAGGGCTGGAGCTTGCGATGAATACAGAACTGTTGTCAGCTTCCAGCTGGCTGGACACCTTGCGGAGCTCGGTGCGGGATACGCCGGTACAGGGCTGTGATGTGGTGACGACCTTGCAGGCGGAGCTTCAGGAGAAAGCATATGCCCTTTTAGGGGATCACAGCGGAGCTGTAGTCGTCAGCGAACCATCCACAGGCAAAATCTTAGCGCTCGTGTCCACGCCAGCCTATGATCCGAACACAGTGTTCAGTCAATGGGAGGAAATCTCCCAAGATGAGTCAGCGCCACTCTTTCCAAGGGCAACCCAAGGGAAATATGCGCCGGGCTCAACCTTTAAGATTATAACCAGTCTAGCTCTGTATCGAACGGATTCATCGTGGCAGGACTATCGATATACCTGTGAAGGGGAAACGGTGCTGGGGAATACGACCCTTCCCTGTTTCGACCATAAGGTTCACGGGGAGGAATCAATCGCGGACGCCTTCGCAAATTCCTGCAATACGTTTTATGCCAACCTGGGGCTTCATATTGGAGCCAAATCCTTGCGATCCTGTGCGGACAGTTTACTGTTTAATTCCGATATCGAGTTTATTTTGCCTATCGCGCGTTCCTCCTTTCCCCTGTCGGAGGACGATACGGTGGAGATGGTAGGGGAAACCTCCATCGGGCAAGGGAAAACCATGGTTTCGCCGTTTCATATGAATCTCATTACAAATGCGATTGCCAATGAGGGAATGCTCTATGAGCCTTACATGGTGGATCGGGTGGTGACGAAAGAGGGAAATCAGATATCAAAAAATCTGCCCAAACTCTATGGGGCGCTGCTGGAACCGCAGGAGGCGGCGTATCTGGAAGAGATGATGGCGGGAGTCATAGCGAGGGGAACGGCCACATCCCTGCAGAATTCATACTGTCAGGTGTACG
>CAUFVC010000115.1:0-6702 GCA_959029275.1 uncultured Eubacteriales bacterium
CCCCAAGGATTCTGCAAAAGACTGCCACGTCCTCTGTATCCATTCGATCATTCCTGTTCCCCTCCCACAATGCTCTTAAAGCGTAAGTATAGCACAGATTGTATAATTATTCAATACATTCTCCGATTATACAATCGATAAAAAAGTTCACAAAATGAGAGCAAATTTCGGCATAAATGTAGGGAAAAGAGCGCCTTGGGCCATCACAGAGCGTTCGCCTCTTGCGGTTCACGGACCTTTCCCTCCCTAGTTTTCCACTAGCTTCGCCTGCATCACCAGGCGCCCCTTCTCTTTATCAAGGGCATAATCGCAGGTGGAAAGGGTTATGATTGTGTCCTCCGGTCCAACGGTGACATCGGTTGTAAACTTCGAATGGCGCCTGCATTCCTCGACAAAGTTTAGATAATCCTCATCGCTGGCAAATCCCACGCGGCCGTACTCGAAATCCGTGGTCGTCTGATACACGGCGAAAATCTCGCAGGTGTACACATGTCCGTCTGTGATAAAGGTAAAGCTAGGGTGCTCCCGGAAGAAATCCTCCTTGAGAAATTTTGTGATATTTCCAAACATGGAGGTATCCTTCATCCGATGGCCGTAGAGAATGAGATTATCCCGCCCGGCGGAGAGATCATTCCGATAATCCATGAAAATGCTCCCTGCGCTGTTGTACTTCCGGTAAAAGTTCTTTGTCAAATAATAGCTGTTGTCGGTTGTCTGGAGTACCGGGTAATCGATGAGGGTATCCGGCACCTGAATCCACCCCACCACATCGGGATTGGTCTCCCGCAATGTATCCAGGGAAAGGGTATAGTCCTCATATGAAGTGCTCTCTTCAAAGGAGGCATCCTCCCCCCCGCTCGTCTGCTCGCGCGTGGAATCCCCATGAAAAAGCGCCTGTACCTCCGATTGTACCTGGCGATTCTGATAATAGCCATACATAATGCCGCCGATCTTGTACAGACAGAATGCCAGCACCGCAATGCAGATACACAACAGACTGTTTAACACGATGCGCTCGGCCCTGCTCGCTTTCCGCTTCGGCTTTTTTTCCTTCCTCATATCCTCACCCTTTTCCCCAAGCTATCAACTGCTCAAAGCCCATGGCCTCATCCAAAAGCCAGAGGGACACATGGTCCTGCCGCTCGCCTAGAAACCGGCAGTCCGCCTCCAAGTCCTCGCTCGCTTCCTCCGGCGGCACGCTGATGCTGCCCACCTGCGCCTCAAGGCAGAAATCCAGAAGGCTCAGCTCTTCCTCCTCGCTCCCTCTGCTCCACGGATATTGAAGGGTGTCATACCACCCATACTCCAGGGCCTTCACTGCCATCTCCCAATTTCCCGTTGTAATCCCAATGTGGCGAATTTTGCCTTCCTCCTTGGCCTTGATCAGTGCGTCAAAGAGGCCGCTGTCATCGCCAGGGCGCGGTAAAAAATCAGGGTCGTGAATTTGGAGGATGTCCAGGTACTCCGTCTTCAAATCCCGCAGCATGGCGGAGAGATCCCGCTCTAGCTCCTGGGTCGTCGAAGGAATAAAACTCCCCGCCAGCACCACCTTCTCTCGAACGGGAGCCAGCCCGCGTCCAATCCGCCGCTGGATCTCCCCACAGGGAAGCCCTATATCAAAAAAGGTGACGCCGGCGCCTACCGCCCGCTGCAGTATCCTCGCCGCCTCCTCGTAAGACCGATTTTTTAGCGGACTCAACTCAAACCCAACGCACCCAACTTGTAACCCGGTCCGTCCCATCTGTGCCATCTTCATCTGCCTGTATCCTCCTTAGCCGGATATTGCATTTTTATTGTATCCTACTTTTTTTTTGCCGTCAAGTGCATTGCTTTGAAATCCAAAGGATGGTATACTAAAGATATTACCAGTCAATAACTAAAGGAGGTCCTGTATGGAAAACACCGCCATTCGCCCCCGAGCTGAGATACCCGTTTCGGACACGTGGGACTTAACTCGTCTGTACGCCGATGAAGAAGCCTGGGAGAAAGACCTAAGCGCTCTGATGCCTATGGCCGAGGCCGTTGCCGCTTTTGCCGGTACTCTGGGAGACGGCGCCGCCACAGTGGCCCGCTGTCTTGCGTTAGAGACCGGTCTCTCCCGCAAAATGGAAAACGTGTACACCTACGCCAAGATGCGGCAGGATGAGGACAATACGCTGGACGTCCCCCAGGCCATGACAGACCGCGCCATGAGCGTCAACGTGGCCATCAGCGAAAAGCTGGCCTTTCTCCAGCCGGAGCTTCTGTCGCTGGACGACGCAATCTTAGAATCCTACCTGACCGCCAGCGAGCTAGCCGAGTATCGCCGCCCTCTTGAAGAGCTGATCCGCCAGAAACCTCACACACTCAGCGCTCCGGAAGAACAGATTCTGGCCGGGATGGGAGAGCTGGCCTCCAGCCCGCAGCACATCTTTACTATGCTAAATAGCGCCGATATGAAGTACGATCCGGTTCTCACGGACGGCGGCGACCTTGACGTCACCAACGCAAATTTTATCCTTTTGCAGACCAGCGAAGATCGCTCCATCCGGGAAAAGGCGTTCACCAGCTTTTACGCGGGATACCGAAGCCACGCCAATACGCTGGCGGCGACCTACAGCGCTAGCGTCAAAAAAGACGTCTTTTTAGCCCGGACCCGCCGCTATGAGTCGGCCCTCCAAATGTCCCTGGACGATGAAAATATCCCTCTCGCTGTGTATGACAATCTGATCGCTGTCATCCGCGGCCGGCTACCTGTTATGCACCGGTACGTGGCGCTGCGAAAGAAGCTGCTCCACCTTGATGAGCTGCACTGCTACGACATGTATGCCCCGTTGGTGGCGGAATTGAATCAGCGCTACTCCTTCGATGAGGCCAAGGAGCTTGTATCGCAGGCTCTGAAACCGTTGGGGGATGAGTACGGTCAGATTCTGCAAACCGGCCTAAACAGCCGGTGGATCGACGTCTATGAGAACAAAGGAAAATCCAGCGGCGCCTACTCCTGGGGGACCTATGACAGCTCGCCCTATGTTCTGCTGAATTTTACCGGAACTCTGGACAGCGTTTCCACGCTGGCCCATGAGATGGGACACTCGCTACACAGCTACTATTCCAATCGGCATCAGCCGTATCAGACGGCCGTATATAAGCTCTTCGTCGCAGAGGTCGCCTCTACCGTCAACGAAAACCTGCTCATCGAATACCTGCTCCGCCAGGACATTGAGGATTCCTTCCGGCTATACTTGCTGAATCAATATCTGGAAAACTTCAAGGGCACCATGTACCGGCAGACCATGTTTGCGGAATTTGAAAAGGAGACCCACGCCCTGGTGGAATCGGGAAATGCCCTCAACAGCACGGTTCTCACCAATCTGTACGCCTCTCTCTATGAGCAGTATCACGGGCCCTCCCTGACCATGGATCCGGATATCCGGTATGAGTGGTCCCGCATTCCCCATTTCTACCGGCCATTCTATGTCTACAAATACGCCACCGGCTACGCAGCCGCTGTGTATCTGAGTGAACGGATCTTGTCCGAAGGCGCTGCCGCCGTGACGCCGTATCTGGAGTTTTTCAGCCTCGGCGGAAGCCGGCTCCCTCTGGACAGCCTGCTTCACGCCGGTGTGGATATGACCCGCCCGGAGCCCGTATCCTTGGCCCTCGACAAATTTGACAGGATCCTGTCTGACGCTGAAGCGATTGCAGCCCGCTGATGATAGGAGGAACGGATGAATAAAAAATTAAAAGAAAAAATATTGGAAGCTTTATCGTCCGTACTGCCCATAACGCTGATCGTCGCCTTCCTGAGTATCACCATCGCACCGCTGTCTGTGGGGACTCTCGTTCTCTTCCTCGTGGGCGCTATGCTTCTCATTATCGGCATGGGATTCTTCTCCCTTGGCTCCGACATGTCTATGATGCCCATCGGAGACGGCATCGGCGCTCAGCTGACCCGCTCTAAAAATCTTCTTTTGATCATCGTTATCGGCCTTGTCATCGGCACCGTCGTCACCATCGCGGAGCCGGATCTGAAAGTGTTGGCTACCCAGGTTCCGGCAGTCCCGGACATGGTACTGATTTTGACCGTTGCCGTGGGCGTGGGATTCTTTTTGGTCGTCGCCATGCTGCGCACCATCTTTCGGATCAAGCTAGCACACATGCTCATCGTCTTTTACCTTCTGGTCTTCATCCTATCGATTTTTGTACCCAATGATTTTATCCCCGTCGCCTTTGATTCCGGCGGCGTCACAACCGGGCCTATCACCGTGCCCTTCATCATGGCGCTGGGTATCGGTATGGCATCCATCCGCGGAGACAAGAATTCTCAGGATGACAGCTTTGGTCTCGTGGCGCTGTGCAGCATTGGCCCGATCCTGGCCGTCATGCTGCTGGGCATCTTCTACAACCCGTCCACTGCCAATTACCAGCCCAGCACCATCTCCGACCCATCCACCACTGTGGATGTGGCGCAGGCGTTCGGCTCCAATTTTCCCGTCTATTTTGAGGAAGTCCTCGTGGCCCTCGTCCCCATCCTCGTATTTTCCATCCTCTTTCAGCTGATCTCTCATTTCTTTAGGAAAAAGCAGCTGGTCAAAGTGGGCGTGGGAATGATCTATACCTTTATTGGTCTGGTGCTATTTTTGACCGGCGCCAATGTGGGCTTTATGCCGGTGGGACAATTCATCGGCTCTTCCATCGCCGCCTCGCCCTACAAATGGCTGCTCATCCCCATCGGTATGGTCATCGGCTATTTCATCGTGACCGCAGAGCCGGCCGTCCACGTCTTAAACCGGCAAGTGGAAGAGATCTCGCAGGGCGCGATTCCGCAGAAATCCATGCGGCTTTGCCTGTCCATCGGCGTCGCTGTCTCCATCGGACTCTCCATGGTCCGAGTCCTGACCGGGATCTCCATCTATTGGATCCTGATCCCTGGTTATGCCATCGCCATCGGTTTGACTTTCTTCGTTCCGCCCATTTTTACGGGTATTGCCTTTGACTCCGGCGGTGTCGCCAGCGGTCCTATGACCGCAACGTTCCTGCTTCCCTTTGCCATGGGGGCTTGTGAGAGCCTTGGCGGCAATATCTTAACTGACGCCTTTGGGGTTGTGGCCATGGTCGCCATGACGCCGCTGATCACCGTCCAGCTCATGGGCTTGCTCTATAAAAAGAAAATGGCGCGCATGGCGGAGGATGCCGCGAAAGAAAATGCGGAGGACGCCGACGATATCATAGATTATGAGGAGATTTCGGAATGAACAAATCCAATATTAAACTTCTGACGACCATCGTTGACCGTGGTCAGGGAGAAAAAATCGCCGCCATCTGCCGGCGGCAACAGCTCACCTTTCATCTGGTCTGCCTGGGCCTGGGGACTGCCAGCTCTGAGATTTTGGACTGGTTTGGCCTGGGCGAAACGGACAAGGACGTGGTGCTGACCTTGGCAAGCAGCCAGAAAGTCTCGGCCATGCTCTCGATCTTTTCCGATGAACTGCACATTAAGCGCCCCGGCAAGGGGATCGCCTTCTCGATCCCACTGTCCGGCATTACCGGCTCCCTATTCCAGGCTTTGTCAGAAGAATCCACACCACTCGAAAAGGAAGGAACCTCTATGGAAGAGTCTATCAAATTTGAACTTGTCATCGCCGTCGTCAACCCAGGGTACTGTGATCAGGCTGTCACCGCGGCCAGAGGCGCCGGGGCTACCGGCGGAACCGCCATTCACGCCCGGGACGTAAGCCATGAGTCCGCAGAAAAGTTTTTCGGCATCTCCATCCAGCAGGAGAGGGAAATCGTGGCGATCTTGATCAAAAAGGAGATTAAACAGGCGGTCATGCAGGCAATCAATCTGGCCGTCGGCTCCAAGACACCGGCTAAGGGGCTTATCTTTGCACTGCCGGTGGACGATCTGATTGGACTCACCCTGAAATAAGCAGTATAAATCGTGGATTTCTAGCGCATACTATCTCCATTATCTTTAAGGAGACACGGCTATCTGTGTCGGAGCGTCACACGCTCCGGAAAGGAGATTGGTATGCAGGATACGCATCGATTTTATCAGAGCAAGAAGGATGGCACGCTGGTCGGCCTGATTCACGGGAGCGGCGAGCTGTCCTGCGGCGGTGAACCCATGGAAGAGCTCATCGCCAACACCTCGGAGGGCGCGCAGGAAAAGCACGTACCCCAGGTTTCGGTGGAGGGCTGCGACGTGACCGTTACTGTGGGCAGTACACACCATCCAATGGCTAAGGAGCACAGCATCAACTGGGTGTACCTTCTCACGGAAAAGGGGGGACAGCGCAAAAATTTGCCCTTTGATGGGGAGCCGGTGGCATCCTTCCGCCTGACCGATGATGACAGGCCCGTTGCCGCCTACGCCTACTGCAATCTACATGGGCTGTGGAAAACAGACCTGTAGCGCTAAAACATTCTCATACCGCCAAAAAGAAGCTGCCGCATCAATGGTTGTAAAATCATAGATGCGGCAGCTTCCTTTTTGCGCGGGATTCTTGTAATGGCAATGTACAACCCGCCTTATTCTTCATAAGGTATTTATACCGCGCAATCATTCATAAGTCAAGAATGCTCGATATCGCACCCAGGGACGGGAAATCGCTATTCCGAATTGGGTTATCGCTATTTACTTCCAGAGCGTTGAAAGCCTATACTAGGGACAACGGCTTAATCCCCCAAACTTATGAGTAGGAGTCTAGCTATGGAGTCTAT
>CAUFVC010000116.1:0-6674 GCA_959029275.1 uncultured Eubacteriales bacterium
CCTCCTGCCCGATCTCCAACAGCGCCTCCTCGGCCGTTATGGTCTCGTCCACGGCCACATCATCACTTTCCAGTGAGATTCCAACCAACGGCAGCTCACTCTTGGCGCCCTCCCCCTCGGAAATGCCGAGAACCTCCGAGGCGATGTTGTACACCGTTTCCACACTGCCCATAAGGGATTGGTCTACCTGCTGGTTTTCCATAATCTGTGTTGCGGCAAAATATGCCGCTATGTAGTCTCCCTCTACGGCGTCGGCCAAAAGAGCCACAACCTGATCATGCCCCTTTGCGTCGCCCGCACACAAATCAGCCTTTTTGGAGGCGTTCACTCCATCTCCTGTCTGGAGATACCGGTACGCCAAATATAGATTCAAATCATTTTCACTCTTAGACCGCAGGGTGGATCGAAGTCCCAAAAATCCGCTCAATCCCATCGCCCCCACCAACGCGATGAGCAGACACCAGTGTACCCAAGTGCGGCGTATCTTTAGCGCTTTGTGTCCTACAATATCGACCAGGACAAACAGCAAAAAAATGCCGCAAAATAGTAGCCATAGCGGAATCATCATTCGCGCATCCCCTTTCCTCACTCCTTTAAAATTATTCTATCACTCCTCCCAAAAATATGCAAGATAAAGCCTTAAAAAAGGCGATTTCCCTGGACAAGGATGCCCCCCTTGACTTTTTTTTCATATTCGTATATTTTTAATAATTGAGTATGAGGATAGGAGGTATACAGGATGCCTGGTTTTGCAACCCACGATCTATTTGGCCGGGAGGTCTACCGCGCCCTCCGAGACCCGTCACTGCGGCGCTGTATTCGACGCCATACCGCTTCGTATCGCCTAGGTCTTCAAGGCCCGGATTTATTTTATTATAACCTGCCGCTCTTGCAGATGCATGGTTGCCGCAATGTCGGCTCTTTCATGCACAAACACGATACAAACCGCTTCTTCGCGTGTACAAGGCGTGTCCTACAGGCTTTGCCTTCCGGGGAGGAGCAGGACAGCTGCCGCGCCTATCTTTTGGGATTTTTATGCCATTACGCCCTTGACAGCCTATGCCATCCTTTCGTCTATGGCCGCACCGGCTTTGATCCCGAGGGCAGGGATAAATACTATTATAGCCGCCACGCGGAGCTGGAAAATGCCATCGATCAGAGTCTACTGGAACTATATCGGGCTGCGCGCGTCCTGGACTTCCATGAGGAGACCGTCTTCGCGCTGTCCAAAGCCGACCGTCTCGCCATATCCAAGTTTATGAGCGCCAGCTGCCGGGAAGCCTTCAGCCGGTACTTTAGGCGGGGCACCTTCTTTGTTACCCCTCGCTTTCTCCGGCTGACGATCGACCTTGGCCGTATCAGCTGCCGCCTCCTTCGAGACCCGAAAAAGCGCAAATACCGATTCTTCTACAGGGTTGAATCGGCATTGGCTATATCTCATCTTGCCTCCAACAAGCTGACGTTGGAGTATCCCAAGCGGTACACGGATTGCCTGAACTTGCGCCACCGCGCGTGGGAAAATCCCTGGGATGCATCCCTCCACCGGGATTCATTTCTCGATCTGTTTCAACTGGCTGTGAAGCGCAGCCTTGACCTCTTGACGAGCTTGGACGGGGACACTTTTCTCTCCGTTGCCGGCAATCGCTCCTACCACAGCGGGCTGCCTCTGTGATCAGGGAAGCGGGATGGCCTCCGTGGTCTCCATCCGGTACTCTACGCTTCGATTAAATTGCCGGATCCGAATGTCCATTTCTTTGTCACCGGTACACTTGAAATAGTACAGCGAGTAGTCCTGGTCCCCTTCGCCGTCGCTGAACCGGATGGTCACCCTCGCCTTTGTAAGCCAGCCCCCCATGCTGACGGATTCGCTCATATCATAGTACCCGTCATTTCGATAGATGAGATATTGGGTCTCAACCTCGTCCCCCCTCTCAGACACGGCTTTGAGAACATAGATACCCTCACCCGCTTCGTCGCAGCCCGACAGCCAATTTTGGATCTGCCGGTTCTCCAGAATCGGATCGTCCAGGGTTATGGAGGTGGATATGCTCTGACTCGACCCCCCGGCGGAATATGCGCCCACTCCCACCACCAACAGAATGCAGAATAGCGTTGGCGCGATGATGACGATGGCCAACAATTTTTTGATCCCCGTGTCTGACTTAGCGCGGACCGCCATATTCGCCCGCTGTTCTGGCGGAATCGGCTCCGCACAGTTGGGACAGACGCTCCAATCCTGCTCCAGAGGGAAGTCGCAGTGCTGGCATCGATCCTTCAGCGGGGTGCCGCAGCGCGGGCAGACGGCAAATCGCTCCCTCACCGGAGCGCTGCACCGGGGACAGACCAGGTTAGAATGCTCACTGCGCACAACCAGATATATGATCAGCCCGATAAAGCCCGGAGTAAAAATGGCGATCAGCGTCCATAAACCCGCGCTCATGGAGCGGCTCTTCGCGTCCCGATAGACATAGACACCGATTGCAATGTGCAGCGCCACCATGAGCGCCAGCAAGAAAATAGGGATTATCATGACAGCTCTCTCCTCCCTAACCCCTTCAAGACTTCCTGATTACACAAATTCATCCGAAGCACGCTCCTTTTTTATAAAATAAAACCGAGAGTACGCCATTCCCCACAATCGATACGTAGGCCATAAAAATGCTCAGAACCGCCAGCCCTATGGACTCCGGCGCAATACAGAACGCAAACAGAATGTAGCAAAGGCACAGCAGTATGGCCGCAATTCGCAGGATCAGCACCTGCCTCTGCAATTCCCGATGTCTCAGCTGCTCCCGCAGCGCGCGCTCATCCAGCGGCGGCGGCTGTTTCGCCTCAAAATTGTAAACCGGCGGCATCGCTCAACTCCCCTTTCAACACTCGCTTCGCCTTATTCAGCCTTGATTTCACCGTACCTGGCGGAATGTGTAGCGCTAAGGCCGTCTCTCTTTCACTGAATCCGTGAAAATAGTACAGGATCACCGTGGTCCTCAGCTTTTCCGGCAGCCGGTCCACCGCCTCACGGACGTAGCTGTAATCTGGCGCTCTCTCCTCCGGCACGCTCTCCAGCGCCCGCTCTTTTTCCTCGCCGCTGGCGAAAGCATCCTCAATGGGACACCGCTTCCTGCGGCGAAACACGTCCCGGTAGGCATTCACACAGATCCCGGTCAGCCAAGCCTCAAAAGGGCGGGTTGCATCATATCTTTCAATTTTTCGCAGAACCTTGAGCCATGTCTCCTGGTATAGGTCCTCCGCGTCAAATGTATTGGCGCAAAGAGTCAGACACAGACCGTACAATCTCGTTCCATATTGCGCAATATACTGATCGATCACTCCCCGCGCCTCCCCACCTTTTTGTGCTCATATACAGATACGAATGAATGCCCCGAAAGGTTCATTTTTTTAGCATTTTTTTCTCTTGTTTTTATATAGGCCAGCGTTTATAATAAGGCCATTCCCATGGGATTTGTTCCTGCGCGCTGCTCGGCGCAAACCCCTGACCTGTTATATACAAAAGCAGCGCAGAAATGGAGATTGCTATGACCATCGCATATGTTCTGCATCACATCTTGTATTTAAATATAACAAACCGATGCCCCTGCTCCTGTACCTTTTGCCTCCGCCAAAACGGCGACAGCGTAGGCGGCTGTGATTCCCTCTGGTTGGAGCGCGAACCATCCTTTGAAGAGATTGTGGAGGCTCTGGGCTCCCACAAGCTGGATTCCTATCGGGAAATCGTCTTTTGCGGATATGGCGAGCCTACCGAACGCCTGGATGTCCTCCTAAAAGTTGCCGCCTACTGCAAATCCCGGGGAAATACCCCTGTGCGGATCAACACAAATGGGCTCTCCGACCTAATCTGGCAGAGAGAAACCGCCCCCCTCCTGGCAGGCTTGGTGGATACGGTGTCCATCAGCTTGAACGCCTCAACAAAGGAACGGTATCTGGAGTTGACCCGCAGCAAGTTCGGCCTTCCCTCCTATGACGCCATGCTCCACTTTGCGGCGGAATGTAAGCGCTATGTACACAGCGTTGTCTTTACCATTGTCGATGTTGTGACATCCCCTCAAGAGCAGGAGGCGTGCCGCCGGGTATGCGAAGGCGTAGGTGTGCCGCTCCGGATCCGGCCCTATGAATCTTAACCTATGACGTTGAGCATTGATACAAGATATGCCACAGAACGAGGAATCATTCTGTGGCATATAGCATTTTCATTTGAAATGGAATTTCAGCTCACCCATTACACTTCCGGGATATCCAGCGCGATCTCATGATTGACAGCCGCCGATCTCGCAATTCCATCGATGATGGCCTGGTTATAGATGATCTGGCTTGTGGGAACCGGGGCTTCCGTACCGTTTTTCACTGCATCCAGGAAAGAGCGGATCTTCTTGTCAAACAGGCCGGGGCCTCGATTTTCGATAATGGGGATTGTGGTCTGAACTTGGCTTCCCGCTACGTCGTGGTAGATGGTCATAGGGCCGCCGACGCTGCCATTCCAGCAGTCTGTGGACGGAATCCGAAGGCTGCCTTTTTTACCCATGATAATCGTATCGCCCGGCGTGTCCAGATGCATCGCCCACGCTATACGGAAGTCTAGGATGATGCCTCCCTCAAGCCGGATAAAGGCCGCCGCGAAATCATCCACATCAAAGCGGTTGGCGTCTTCCGGCGGATAATACTCTGTGCTCGTTCCAAAGAAATTGGAGGTATACGCGGAAACCGTTAAAGGTTTGGGATAGCCGATGGCGTTGAGAACCATGTCCAGGGAGTAGCATCCGATATCGCCGAGAGCGCCGATGCCGGCGGTCTTCTTTTCGATGAAGGTGCTGCCGGGGATACCGCGACGGCGGCCGCCGCCGGTCTGGATATAGTAGATTTCTCCCAGCGCTCCGGACTCCACGATCTTCTTGATCATCTTCATATTTTCATCCAGACGGGGCTGGAATCCGATGGAGAGAACCTTTCCGCTCTTTTTCTCCGCCTTCATGATCTCGATGCCCTCTTCCAGCGTTACGCACATGGGCTTTTCGAGAAGGACGTTGACTCCCTTATTTAGCGCGTCGATGGTACACTCCGCGTGGGTCGCGTTGTATGTACACACGCTGACGGCATCCAGCTCCTCCGCTTCCAGCATGGATTTGTGGTCTGGATATAGGCGCACGTTCTCAACTCCATACCGCTTAAAAAATTTCTCCGCCTTCCCGTCGATCAGATCGGCTCCCGCCACAATCTCTACATCGGGCATTCTAAGGTAGCTGTCAATGTGAGCCTCCGCAATCCAGCCCGTACCGATAATTCCAACCTTCAACTTTTTGCCACAGCAGTTCGCCTCACTGTCGTTATGTTCTGTTGGTTTGAACTGACCTAATACTTCATCACCAGTTGTTGCCATGATCATTCCTCCTCATGTCTAATTCTCGTTCCGGAAAATGTAATCCTTTACATCACACATATTATACTGAAATTCTCATCGAAGTACAATGGCCTAATTGCACAAATACCCCTTCCCCTTTTTAGTTAATATACCTATAAATGGAAGGGGGCTGCCCCTCCACGATTTTTCAATCGTTAGAGCGACAGCCCCCTATTCTCTACTTTCGCACAATAACCTGGCTCCGCAGCTCATCCCATACGGCTGGATCTTCCAACCCCAACCGCCAAATGCCCACGCCCTTGATCCCAAACTCATCCGCAATCTGAATCTTGGCCAACAGGCTCTCGGCATTTTCAAACCACACCTCATGCTCCTGGCCATTGGACGCCGTATACCGGAAGGTAGGGGTCTGGCTCTCCTCATCGAATCGAACCGTGGCGCCGTGCTCCTGGGCCAAAGCCATTGCCTGCTCATAGCTCACATAGCGCGGACGGTCTGTCTCCAGGTTGAAATCAAATCCGAACACCGATACGGCCGCCATGATTTTGGCCGGGTCCACGCGCTCCACGGCGTAGGTCAGCACTTGGCGCATCCACCCTGCCGATACGACGGGCCCTGGCCCTGAACCGGGCCAGCCGTGTTCATTGTACAGCATGACAACGAATTCATCCACCGCCACACCTATGGCGCTGTAATTAAACGGATCGGAGAAGGGATTGTAATCCTCATCCCGAATGCGGGAGGGCACGGAGACTGACAAGAATTTGCCGTTTTCCCGCAGCGCTTCCCCGAGCTCCTGGTAAAAGACGGACAACAGCTCTTCATCGCTCTCGTACACATCCTCCAGGTCCATATTGACACCGTCAAAGTTGAACCGATCCACCAGGTTGATGATCTGGGTGATAAAGCTTTGCCGGTTTTCCTCTGACGACAGCATAGTGTTGACGACCTCATAGGAGATGGTCACATCGCCATATAATAGGTTGTGGATCACGGGCATGACGCGAACGTTGTTTTGATGGCCAATCTCGGTCAGCAAAACGACGTCCTGATCCTTAAGCCCCAATTCTGGCGAGATCTCCAGCGGACTTTCAGGATTCAGGCGGTAAAAGAACAGCCCTGCCTCCGACAATGCATCAATATTCTCCGTATACGACTCATAGGACGAGGGAAGCTCCCGGCTCTCCTCCATGGTATAGAATCCCAGAATACTCACAATGGGCTGTCTGCCGTCATCGGCGTCCAGCTGAGCATCATCCCGCAATAGCCATCCAATATGATTCAAGTAAGTAACCTGATA
>CAUFVC010000117.1:0-6651 GCA_959029275.1 uncultured Eubacteriales bacterium
ACAGTTCCGCCGCCTAGCAGGACTCTGTCCAGGATGGCGGCCTGCTCTTTCTCCGAAAACCCTTTTGCGATAGCATCCATAGCCTGTTGCAGCGTACTGCCCGCATACTCCGTAGGCGATGTCCAAGCGCTCCCGTCCGGGTTGGCGGCATAGTACATGTCGTTCTCGCTGTCGTACTGGGAGCCCTCAAACTCTTCGCCGTGTCCTGTGCGGAATACGGTATCGCCGTACACATCCTCCTTGGCTAAAAGAGTGATGGTCCCCGGCTGCTGATTGATACCGGTGGTGCCATCTCCTACGACCCACCACTCGTGGCCGGCGAAGACAACAACGCTCTCGTTCACCGTAACCGCAGGATCCTCCTGAGGCTCGGTCGCCCAGGCCGGCGCCGGCAGAGCCATGATGCAGGCCAGTACTGCGGCCATAACCGCCAAGGGTTTCTTTCTCGTTTTCATGTCCTTCTGATTCCCCTTTCGCAAATGTTATACTATAATACTTTCCAATTTTCCCATAATTTTGTACTTATATGCAACCTAATTTCCTGCCATAAATGGCGAAAATCTTGCCATTATTTTAATTTTGCTGTGTATATAGTATAAAAACAAGGGGGAATTTTCGGTTTAAAAGGCAATATTTAAGGGGAATAAACCGAATTGACGGCGGTTTTGCTGTTGGATTTAACAGTTTTCTGGGGTATGAGACGGCACTTGCCCTAATTTGTGCAATTTTGAGAATCGAAAAAATGTTGCCCAGCTTGCCGCCGGGCAACATTTATAATGGTGGATGCAGACTTATCGGATATAGAGGGATGTCCCATCGAAGTCCACTGTGAGACAGGTTCCGGGACTGACAGATCCCTCGATGATCTTGCGGGCGATCCTCGTCTCCACATGGCGCTGGATGAAACGGCGCAGAGGTCTTGCGCCGTAGACCGGATCATACCCCTCATCCACGATATAGCGCCGCGCTTCCTCGGTGAGGGTCACGCTCAGCTGCTGTTCCTTCATGCGAGCCGATAGATCCTGGATCATGAGGTCCACAATTTTGGAAATTTCATCCTTAGTCAAAGGTTTATAAAATACGATCTCGTCCAGCCGGTTTAAGAACTCTGGCCGGAAAGATTGCCGCAATAGCTGTTCAACCTGCTCCCGCGCCTGGGGTGTGATATCGCCGCTGGCGTGATCGATCCCTTCCAGCAGGAAGGTTGAGCCGAGATTGGACGTCATGATCAAGATGGTATTCTTGAAATCCACAGTGTGGCCGTGGGAATCGGTGATTCGCCCGTCATCCAACACTTGGAGCAGCACGTTGAAAACATCCGGATGCGCCTTTTCCACCTCGTCGAAGAGGACGACGGAGTAGGGGTGACGGCGGACAGCCTCTGTCAACTGCCCCCCTTCGTCATACCCGACATATCCCGGAGGCGCCCCGATCAAGCGGGATACGGAGTGCTTCTCCATATATTCGCTCATGTCGATTCGAATCATGTTGTGCTCATCGTCAAACAGGGCCTGCGCTAAGGCTTTCGCCAGCTCGGTTTTGCCGACACCCGTAGGGCCGAGGAATAGGAAGGATCCGATGGGGCGCCGGGGGTCTTGAATTCCGGCGCGGGATCGGAGGATCGTCTCGGTGACTTCCGTCACCGCCTCATCCTGGCCGATAACGCGCTTGTGGAGTTCATCGTCAAGATGCAGCAATTTTTCGCGCTCACCCTCGATCAATTTGGCCACCGGGATTCCCGTCCAGCGGGCGACGATTCTCGCAATCTCCTCGTCGTTGACGCTGTTGCGGAGATACTCATTGTGAGCGTCATTCCTGGACTGGGCCTCCGCCTCCTCCAGCTCCTTCTTCAAAGCGGGGAGACGGCCGTAGTTGAGCTCCGCGGCTTTATCCAGATTGTATTCCAGCTGCGCTCTCTCAATTTCCGCGTTGACCTGTTCACTCTCCTCGCGCAACTTCTGCACTTTTGTGATGGATTCCTTTTCTTGCTCCCAGTGAGTCTTCATCACCTTGAACTCATCCCGGAGAGAGGCGAGCTCTTCCTGCAATTCTGAGAGATGCTCCTGGGAAAGCGAATCCTTTTCTTTTTTTAGCGCCGCTTCCTCGATCTCGAGCTGCATGATCTTTCTTGAGATCTCGTCCAGCTCCGTGGGCATGGAATCCATCTCCGTCCGGATGACTGCGCATGCCTCATCCACCAGATCGATGGCCTTGTCAGGCAGAAATCTGTCCGAGATATACCGGTGGGACAGGGTAGCGGCGGCGATCAAAGCATTATCCATAATTTTAACGCCGTGATAGACTTCGTAGCGCTCTTTCAGGCCGCGCAGGATGGAGATGGTGTCTTCGACGGTGGGCTCTTCCACCATAACCGGCTGAAAACGCCGCTCCAGGGCGGCATCTTTTTCAATATACTGCCGGTATTCATTGATGGTTGTGGCGCCGATGCAATGCAATTCTCCACGGGCCAATAGAGGCTTTAGCAGATTCCCCGCATCCATGGCGCCGTCTGTCTTTCCGGCTCCCACGATGGTGTGAAGCTCATCGATAAATAGAATAATCTGTCCGTTGGAATTCTTGACTTCATTCAATACAGCCTTCAGGCGTTCCTCAAATTCTCCCCGGAATTTGGCGCCGGCAATGAGGGCGCCCATATCGAGGGAGAAGACGATCCGATCCTTCAAGCCGGCTGGGACATCCCCCCGCACAATCCGCTGTGCCAAACCTTCTGCGATGGCAGTCTTGCCGACGCCGGGCTCACCGATGAGGACGGGATTATTTTTCGTCTTTCGGCTCAGGATACGGATCACATTTCGAATTTCTGAATCCCGGCCGATGACAGGATCTAATTTCTGCTGGCGGGCTAGCTCCACCAGGTTCTGCCCATATTTCTTCAGAGAATCATAGGTGTCCTCCGGAGTATCGCTGGTCACCCGGGTATTGCCCCTGGCCGTGGCGAGGGCCTGTAAGAAACTATTTTTATCGATGGAATAGTTGCGGAATATATCTTTGACCTCCGCATTTCCGTGTTCCAACAACCCCAGGAAGAGGTGTTCCACCGAGATATACTCGTCGTTCATAGATTCCGCGGTGCGCTCGCTGGCGGTCAGCGCGCGGTCCAGCTGTGAGGACACATAGATCTTGCCCTCTTCGCGCCCGGGACCGGTGACGCCCGGTATTTTATCCAGCGAGACATCGACGGCTTTGCGCAAGCTCGCCGTGTCGACGCCCATGCGCTGGAGCAATGCAGGAATGAGACCGTTTTCTTGGATTAGAAGGGCCTCCAGGAGATGTTGACAATCGACATTGACATGGCTTCTTTCTATAGCGAGATTCTGAGCCGCTTGTATGGCTTCCAGAGATTTTTGCGTTAATTTTTGCATGTTCATAAGAATAATCCCCCTTTCCGGATTCTGTCATAATTTTAATACATTCGATTTAATTTGTCAATACTATTATATAATAAAAAATGCAAAAGAATAGAGATGCATACCGCCCGATTATGAGTAGTATGCACCGATACGGTTTGAAATATAAAAAATCCCCAACAGGCAAAGCATATGGGGATCGGTGGTTAAATGGTCAGCTGGCGGGTGAGGTCATCATGTATAAAAGTTTCATCTGTTCCTTTACGACGTCGGGATCAAAGTCGCTGCCGGCAATGGAATCATAGCCATGCTCCAAAAAAGAATTGCCGAGGTTCCGCAAGTAAGTTGGAAGCGAGGTATTATCCGTCAACTCATGGATAATGTTGGACGCCTCATAGTATCGCAGATCGTTGCTCAGTTTCCATTCTTCGTAGATGGCAAAGTCGCTGAGTCCGTAAAAGGGGCTTATGACATTCAATAAGAATGGATTGGTCGCCAACTCTTGCCGATATAAACTCAGGTACTGCTGAAAGTTCTGGCGAAATATATCGTACATACCATTCACCTCACGATTTGTCCTGAAAAATAATCTATCTATAGCAACTCTATTATAATGGGGGAATACTACAAAACAACTTGCATTATGTGAATAAAGAGTGAAGTTTCATTAAGTAAATATTAAGTTTATATTGTACGAGAAGAAAGCAAATTTTTTCTAGCAAAATTTGCTTTCCTATTGGGCCGCGATATGCTATACTAAAGTTACTGTTATATCTGGATGCGAACCTTCAAACAAAAAGGAGATATACTGTGGAACGACCGATTTATGATAGCCTGCGGCAGCTTGCCGGCAGGGGATATCACTCCTGGCACATGCCAGGGCATAAGGGCGGCCGGCTGTTTTCCCTGGACTCGCTTTACGAGCTGGACGTCACGGAGCTGGAGGGGACAGACAACCTCCAACGGCCGACGGGGATCATCCGGGAAGCAGAACAGAGGATGGCCGCCTTTTTTGGTGCGGACGAGAGCTTCTTCTCCGTAAACGGCTCAACAGGAGGGATCCTGGCGGCGATTGCGGCGGTGTGCAGCCCTGGCGATGGGATCATCGCCTGCCGCAACGCGCATAAAAGCTTTTTCAACGCCTGTATTCATGTTGGGGTGCAGCCCGTCTATGTTCAACCTGAAATCATAGAACCCTTTGGCATCGCGGGAGGAGTCTCGCTTCAGCAGGTGAAGGCGGTCTTGCGGGATAACCCTGAAGTCAAAGGTATGTATCTCACAAGTCCCACGTTTGAGGGGGTGGTGACGGATATCTCGGAGATTGCAAAGTTTCTGCATGAACATAATAAAGTGTTGCTGGTAGACGAGGCCCACGGCGCCCATTTTTGCTGTATTCCCGGCTTTCCGAAAACAGCTCTCTCCATGGGAGCGGACATTGTAGTGCAGAGCCTTCATAAAACACTGCCGTCGCCAACCCAGACGGCGATCGTTCACATTCAGGGGAGCCGTATATCGCAGGAGAGGATGCGCCTGGCTCTCAATGCGTTTCAAAGTACAAGTCCGTCGTATATGTTTATGGCGGCCATGGATTATTGCAGGGCATTTCTGGAGGAACAGCCAAAGGAATTTTTTGAATCCTACCGGGATATGCTATTGGAATACCGGAAAAAGCTACAGCAGGTTTCGTCGTTTCTTCTATTGGATAAACAGGAAGGGCTGTGGGATCTGGACCCTGCTAAAATCGTGTTACACTCCCGTGAAGAGCTCTCCGCTCCAGCCCTTGCCCACTGTCTGCGCAAAGACTGCGGGATTGAGCTGGAGGGGGCGTTTGGCGGGAATCTCGTTGGCATCTCGACAATTGCGGATTCCCGGGATGCATTTCAGCGGTTTTACCGTGGGATCTGCGCTCTGGATTCCCGCATACAAGCGGGGGATAAAAAATTATTTGAAAAATCAGGTAATTTCAACAAGAAAGAATTTGAAAATCATCAAAACTATGATATAATAGAGCTACCGAAAGTAAGCAGAACCTTGCGCGACGCATTTTATCGCCCATACGAGGCCGTCTCCCTGGCACAGGCCGGAGGAAGGGTCAGCGCCGCATTTGTGACGCCCTATCCGCCAGGGATACCCATTGTCTGTCCCGGCGAGATATTGTCGGAGAGGGAACTGTCCATGATACGGGAAGCCGTGGGCCGCGGAGAGGACGTATTGGGCATGGAAGGCGAAGGGGAAATCCTCGTTCTTTCGGAGCGCTAAGCTTACAGGGGAGTGCCTCTGACGGCGGCGGGAGTAAGGAAATAATAGCATAAAGGAGGAATTCTTGTGAAACTCGTACTTGCAATTATTCATGATGAGGATGCGCATAAACTGATGACGGCGCTCAATAAAAGCAATTTTCAGGTGACGAAGCTGGCGAGCACCGGCGGATTTCTGCGGGTTGGCAATACCACGATGCTGGTCGGTGTGGAAGAGGATAAATTGGATCAAGTTTTGAAGATCATCAACGATAAATGTCAGACGAAAAAACAGATGACGGTGGCCAATCAGCCGTATACAACGACTCCGGAGGGATATATCCCGTATCCCATTGAGGTGACCGCCGGCGGCGCGACGGTGTTTGTCGTCGATATTGAACAGTTCCACAAATTCTAAACAGTTTTTAAAAGGCAGAGAAGGAGGCTTTATGGTGGATCGCCAGCAAAGCCACACACAGGATATATTTCCCTCAGTGGTTGGGCACCAGGAGATTAAAGAGCATTTGCAGGCGGCGCTTGTCCATGATACGGTATCCCATGCGTATCTGTTTGAGGGAATGGAGGGTATAGGGAAGAGAACCTTGGCGCGCGAGTTTGCCAAGGCTCTTCTTTGTACCCAGCCGTTGGAGGGCCATGGACCCTGTGGGAGATGTGTCTCCTGTCAAACGATGGCGTCGGGCAATCATCCCGACGTCATCTATCTGAACGCGGGGGAAAAGGCGAGTATTTCCGTGGAGACGATCCGGGAGGGGCTGGTTCAGGATATCAGCGTTATGCCATACCGAAGCAGGTTCAAAGTCTATATTGTCGAGGATGCCCATCGCTTGACAGTCCAGGCGCAAAACGCCATGCTCAAGACCATCGAGGAACCGCCGGGGTATGGCGTCATTTTGCTGCTGGCCGCCAATGTACAGAATTTTCTGCCGACGATTTTATCGCGGTGCGTTCGGCTGCGGTTTGTGCCGCTGTCCTACAGCACCATCGGACAAGCCTTGACGGAGCGGTACGGTGTACTGCCGGAGAAG
>CAUFVC010000118.1:0-6648 GCA_959029275.1 uncultured Eubacteriales bacterium
GCACGGTGGTGTGGGAGGACGGTCACTCAACCAATGGATGGCCTCCTACCCGATTTCGCCTGCCGAGCAGTATGCCGGAGAGGGTTTAGATGCGAATGATTCCCAGGGCGTTGAGGATTGAGCTGATGAGAATCGCCACAATACAGACCGGCGCCACATATTTGATGATGACCACAAACAGGGATTCCCGCTTGAAAGGACCTGAAATTTTCACCTCATCGGAGATGGTTTTCGTTTTGATGACAAACCCGATGAAAATGGAGGTCAGCAGTGCGACGACGGGCATGATGACGCTGTTGCTCAGGAAATCAAACATGTCGAGGATGGACATTCCCATGAACTGCACGCATTTCCAGGGACCAAATCCGAGGGAGGAGGGAATGCCGATGGCGATGGCGCCCAGCGCCACCACAATACAAGTCGTGCTGCGTTTCCAGTGCAATTTGTCCTGGATGATGGAGACCACGGTCTCCATCAGGGAGATGGCGGAGGTCAGCGCGGCAAAGAAGACAAGCAGGAAGAATACGCCGCCGACGACAGCGCCGAGCTTCATGCTGTTAAACACCTCGGGGAGGATGATGAACATGAGGCTGGGCCCTGATTTCAACACCGATTCATCCCCACCGGAAAAGATAAAGACAGCGGGGACAATCATAAGCCCTGCGACGATGGCGATCCCTGTGTCAAAGAGCTCAATCTGTTTGACACAGGATTCCAGATTCACATCCTTTTTCATATACGAGCCATAGGTGATCATAATGCCCATAGCCAGGGACATGGAGTAGAAGAGCTGACCCAAGGCTCCGAGGACAGTGTTGACAGAAAATTTGCTAAAGTCCGGCTTAAAATAATAGGCCACACCTTCCAGTGCGCCGGGACGGGTCACGACGAATCCGGCGATGAAGATGGACAGGATCACGAGCACCGGCATCAGGACTTTGCTGGCCTTCTCGATGCCCTTTTCCACGCCGAACAGGACGATGATCGCCGTTATAGCGATAAACAGACAGAGCCAAAATATAGGCTGCCCCGTCTGGCCGATAAAAGACCCAAAATACTGGCCGCCCGCTGTCGCGGCACCGCCGCCGGATACAAAGACCGAAAAGTATTTGATAACCCATCCGCCGATGACACAGTAGTAGGGAAAGATGATCATGGGTACGATGGAAGTCAAGTATCCAAGGAATGACCATTTGCTGTTCAGAGCCTTAAAGGCGCCGATGGCAGACAATCCGGTCTTGCGGCCGATGGCGATCTCCCCGATCATCAAAGCGAAACCAAAGGTCACGGCCAAAAGTATGTAGACTAACAAAAAAATGCCGCCGCCATATTTTGCAGCCAGATAAGGAAACCGCCAAATATTTCCAAGCCCCACGGCGGATCCGGCAGCGGCCAGGACAAAACCAATTTTACCTGAGAAATTACTGCGCTCTTTTCCCATTGAGAGAACCCCCTGTTATAGGATTGACAAAAATCCGATTATGCCATAAAATGCCGAAAGATTCAATATATTTTTGTAAAAAGATAGCAAGAAAAAATCTCGACAAGGCTGGCATAGGAAAATTTTAGGAAAGACTAGCGTATCTGCGGAATTCATGCTATAATACAGACAATGTGGTTAAGCTGAAGAGAAAGGATCGGACACGATGGTAATTGTTTTGGTTATCGACCGGTATGATCAGTTGAACAATGGAACGACCATGACGGCGTACCGCTTTGCGAAGATGTTAGAAAAACGGGGACATGAGGTGCGCGTCGTCGCGGCAGGCGACCCGTCGGTGAATCCATTCGCGGTTCGGGAGCTCAAATCTCCTGTTTCGCCTATCGCCCACAGCCAGGGCTTCCTATTTGCGAAGCCTGACAAAGCGGTATTCAAAAAGGCATTTGCCGGGGCGGACCTGGTGCATTTTTTGTTGCCCCTGCCCTTTGAGAAGAGTGCGTATAAATATCTTCGCCAGATGGACATCCCCATGTCGGCGGCATTTCATTTGCAGCCTGAGAATATTACATTTATCACGCACACCGATTGGTGCCCTGCCCTGGCCAGGGGAATCTATAAATTCTTTAATTGGTATTTTTATCAGTATTTTACCCATATTCACTGCCCGTCTCGGTTTATAGCTGATCAGCTGAAGATAAACGGATACGCCGCAAAGACTCACGTCATATCCAATGGCGTCGATGATGATTTTGTGCCGGCTACAGTGTGCCAGGAACGTCAGGATGGACTTTTTCACATTTTGATGATCGGCCGTCTTTCACCTGAGAAGCGGCAGAATGTCCTGATCGACGCCATCCGTCAATCCAAGTTTGCGGACAAGATTCAGCTGCATCTTGCGGGTAACGGCCCTTGTAAGAAAAAATTGATGGAACAGGGCAAAGGGCTGAAACATCAGCCAACGTTTGGGTTCTACTCCAAGGATGAGCTGATAAAGCTGATTCACGCCTGTGACCTCTATGTCCATGCGTCTGTAATCGAGATTGAGGCTATATCCTGTATGGAAGCGTTTTCCTGCGGGCTGGTTCCCGTCATATGCGATTCCGACCGCTCCGCGACCCCGCAGTTCGCAATTGATGATAGAAGTCTCTTCAGACCGGATGACAGCAAAGATCTGGCGCAGAAGATCGACTATTGGATCACGCACCCTATGGAGAGGGAGAGAATGTCTAAAGAATATGCAAGTCAGGGGAACCGGTATCGGGTCGAGCAGTCTATATTAGAGGCGGAAAAGATGTTTCAGGAGGTCATAACAGAGCACGAGGCAGCCAAGGTGAAGCAATAGGGGATGTAAGAAGGGGAGCTTTATGAGGATAGTGCTGGTGACAGACCGGTGGATGAAGCGGAAATCATGGAAAATGACGCAGATTGAGGCATTGCGGGAGGAATTGGAGCGGCAGGGTCACCAGACGCTCCTGCTTTCCAACTGGAAAAATCAAGAGAAGGGGACTGCGCTTCACGGCAAGAGGGGCTTGCGCGCCTTTCGGCTGTACCGGCGCTTTGGCGTCATTGCGGCCAAACCGAGGGATCGAGTGCTGCAGAAAGCGTTTGAGGGGGCGGACCTGATTCATTTCTGTAGCCCGTTTTTTTTGTGGCGGAGGGGGGAGGAAATCGCCCGGCAGATGAGGATTCGAACTTACGCGTCCTTTTTTTTAAATCAGACCGAGCTGCCAAACGTATGGGACCGCTGGTTGCAGTACTGGAATGACCACTTCTATAGCCATATTTATCGGATTCTCTGCTTTGATTCCAGCACGTCGGAACGCCTACATACCGCGGGCTACCAGTCTGTTCTCTCGGTGGCGGAGGGGGTGGCATCCTGGGAGTCCTTTTTTGAGGAATCCATACAGGATGTACAGTCCCATGGATATCGCCCGATTCATCTGACGAAGATCCAGCAGCTATTCTGCCCCGACTTGTCAAAACAGAAAGGACACTATTTTCACCGGTCGGGACTTCGGCACCTGCTGAGCATGCTGCTGACCAATTGCCTGGCCGTCCTGCTCTCTATCATCAATCATATATTTTTTGGATTTCGGGTGGAGGGACGGCGGAACTTGCGAAAGGTGTCCGGCGGCGCGGTGTCCATTATGAACCATATGCATCCCATGGATTGTACTATGGTTAAGGTCGCGCTCATGCCGAGGACCGTCTGGTACGTCAGCCTCTCCCGGAATTTTACCCTTCCCCTTGTGGGCTGGCTGATTAAGGCATTAGGAGCGGTCTCCCTGCCGGAAACGGCACCTGAGCTCATAGCGTTTCAGAAGCAGGCGGTGAAGGTGGTGGAAAAGGGTGACATCATCCACTATTACCCGGAGGGGATGCTGAGCCCCTACAACGTGGATGTCAGGCCATTTTACAGGGGGGCGTTCACCGTCGCGGCGGCGGCCAAAGCCCCCGTTATCCCCATGACGCTGATCCCCAAAAAGACAGGGCTGCTCCGGCGCTTTTTTACCTCAAAACCGAATTTGGTGCTTCGAATCGGAGCGCCTATCTACCCGGACGAGGGGGGCAGCGTCCGCCAGAGGACAGATCAGTTGATGGAAGCGGCATATCAGGCTGTGACGGGTACCATGGCTAAGATGAAAGGGACGGGGCGATTGTATGGATTACGAAAGGATGATTGAGGCGTTCAAGGCGGAGTCGGATCAGGAGGCGGAGGATCAGGAGACGATATTGGCCTATATCCAGGAAAACAGGTCCACCGTTCTCTGCCGGGAGAACAAAATTGCCCATATGACAAGCTCCGGTTTTATTATGAATCCGTCATTGGACAAGGTTTTGATGGTCTATCACCGAATCTATGACTCCTGGTCGTGGACCGGAGGGCATTCCGATGGGGAGAGGGATCTGCTGAAGACAGCCCTCAGAGAGGCGGAGGAGGAGACGGGGGTTGAAACCTTTCAGACGCCTATGAAGGAACTCCTTTCCCTGGCGATACTGCCGGTCCCCGCCCACTATAAGGGAGGGCGCTATGTCAGTGTGCATCTCCATTTTTCCCCCTCCTTTCTTCTGTTGGCGGAGGAGGATAGCCCTCTGCGGGTGAAGGAGGATGAAAATGCCGGGGTTCGATGGCTGGACGCGGATGCCCTAGAGGGCTATGTGACGGAGAGAGAGATGCTGCCGGTTTACCGGCGGCTGATTGAAAAAGCCCGCTCGCTGAGAAGGAGCGGGAGGATATGAGGATCGTGGTGGACGCTGACGCCTGTCCGGTTAAAGACATCCTGATCCGAATAGCCAAGGAGCGGCAGATCCCCGTGATCATGGTTTGCGACACGGCACACGAGCTGTCCGACTCATACAGCACGCACATAACAGTGGATAAGGCAAGGGATAGCGCGGACATTTGTCTCGCCAATCTGTTGGAGAAGGGGGATCTTGTGATCACCCAGGACTATGGCGTTGCCGCTCTGGCGCTGGGCAAGGGGGCTAGGGCGCTGAATCACATGGGGATGGAGTATACCGACGCCAATATGGATCAGCTGCTCTTTGAGCGGTATGTAGGGCAGGCGATCCGGCGCGGCGGTGGCAGAGCGGGCAAAAATAGAAAGCGGACAGCGGCAGACGATAAAGCGTTTGCGCGCGCGCTGCTCCGCGCAGTGGATGGAAAAAATATGGAGTAACTACTTGATTTCTCTCCTGTTTTACACTATAATGTAAACGATTACTCAATCGAAGATTAAGGAGGGTCAACTATGAAGACGTTACCAGTTGCATTGCAGGTGTTTTCAGTCCGTGACGATGCAGAAAAGGATTTCAAGGGTACCATGCAGAAGGTCAAGGAGATGGGCTACGATGGGGTTGAGCTGGCCGGCCTGTATGGACATACGGCGGCACAGATCCGCCAGATGTTGGACGAAGTGGGAATCCGAGCGATTTCCGCCCACATTCCCTACGTGGAATTGATAGCCGACATGGAGGGGATCGTCGATCAGTATATGGCCATCGGCTGCGAATATATTGTCATCCCCTATCTGAATGATGAGTACCGTCCGGGCGTAGAGAATTTCGGCCAGGTTTTAGAGTCAATTGCGAAGCTGGGATCCGTGTGCAGGCGGAAGGGCGTCACCCTTCTATACCATAACCATGATTTTGAGTTTATCACGATGGAAGATGGCTCCTTTGGCCTGGATTATATGTATTCCCACATTTCGCCGGAGTATTTGCAGACGGAGCTGGACTGCTGCTGGGTGAAGGTCGCGGGGCAGGATCCGGCCGCCTATGTCAGAAAGTATGCAGGGCGTTGTCCCGTTGTCCATCTGAAGGATTACCGGGGAGAGAAATCGGAACATATGTATGAGCTCATCGGCTTAGAGGAGGAGACAAAGGTGGAGGTGAAAAACACCTTCGAGTTCCGCCCCGTCGGGTATGGAGTCCAGGATATCCCCTCGATCCTTGCCGCGTCTGTGGAGAGCGGCGCCAATTGGGTCGTGGTGGAGCAGGATGTCTCCCCGGACCGCCCTCCGATGGAGGCGGCCGCCGCCAGCCGCGCATATTTAAAATCCCTTGGCTGGTAAGAAACTTGGCGTTAGAAAAGCGGTATAGCATCTCTATGTTATACCGCTTTTCCCACGTAGTGCGCCAATATAAATCAACCCCTGTGCATTACCCTCGTTTTTTATAAACGATGATCTCCGGGTCAGAGCCATTATCGCCGTATTCGCAGACCAAAAGATAGTTTTCATCCGCAGTTAAGCCGTAGCATCTGTCGCTGTTCTTCTTGCAAACCTGATTGCCAAGGTATAGCGTGTCATCATCCCAAAATTTGACACATTGCCCGCTTGGCAGCGTATATTGCAGGTTTACGAAAGAACCCTTGAGTGCAAAAAGATCGGAAACCTCTTCCATATCTTCGATGCCAAGGGTGTTATATTCGCGGATTAGCTCTTCCTTCAGTCTGCAAGGAGACGCAAAGGCTTTTCCGCAGTTGTCGCACCCTTTTTTCTGGCAGCACTCCGCAATGATGCATTCCCCGCCGAACGGCTTGCCGTCTGTCTCAGCACATCCGCTGCAGGTATTGTTCAGTTCACAGGTTGTGCAGTCCAGCCCACAGATTGAAATCGCCATTATGTATGGCCTCCCTTCTTATTATAAAATCACGGGCATTTTGTAAAAAACTCCGCTTTTAAGCGGAGCTGTTACAGTGAAAT
>CAUFVC010000119.1:0-6629 GCA_959029275.1 uncultured Eubacteriales bacterium
AGTTTTTTTCCGGGATGGGACATCATATACAGATAGTACGTCCGCAGCTGATGGAATTTTTCTTCGTAGCTTCCACAAAATCGATCGAGGATGGTCTTTTTCCCATGGACGACCTCATCGTGGGACAGCGGAAGAATATAGTTCTCCTGGTACGCATAGCAGATGGAGAAGGTGAGCTTGTCCCGCATCCGCGGGCGGCCATTCCAGGAGGTGGAAATGTAATCCAGTCCGTCGTGCATCCAGCCCAGATTCCACTTATAATCGAAGCCTAATCCGCCGTAGACGACGGGGGCAGTCACCTTGACATAATCAGAGGAATCCTCAGCGATGAACATGACCTGCGGATGCTTTTTTCCCACGGAGAAGTTGCAGTCCCGCAGAAACCAAAGGCCGGGCTCGTTGAGGCCGGCGTCCTTATGGCCGTTTCGATAGATCAAGTTGGACACGGCGTCGAAGCGGACGCCGTCAAAGTGGTAGCGGCTTAGCCAAAAGTCCAGCGCCGATTTCATGAAGCTGATGACGTGGGCTTTCGAGTAGTCGAATAAGATAGTATTCCACGGGCTATACCGTTCCGCCTCCCGCTCGCTTTCGTAGAGAAAACTTCCGTCGAACTGGTGCAGTGCGTAGAAGTCGGAGACGAAGTGGAGCGGAACAAAATCCATGATCACGCCGATCCCCGCCCTGTGGCAGCGGTCGATGAGGCGCATGAGCCCCGCAGGCTTGCCGTAGCGGCTATCAGCGCTAAAGTACCCGGAGGTTTGGTATCCCCAGGAAGCGTCCAGGGGATGCTCTGTCAGAGGCAAAAATTCAATATGCGTATATCCCATGTCCTGGACATACGGGATCAGGTCGTCTGCCAGTTTATCGTAGGAAAGAAAAGGGGCTTCTGTGCTTTTCGCGGTTTTGTCTTGCCTCCAGGAGCCGAGATGGACCTCATATATGGACAAGGGATCGTGAAAATTTTTGCTTCTTGTCTGCATCCACCCCTCATCTGACCAGGTATAGGAATCCAAATCGCAGACAATGGAAGCGGTGTTGGGGCGGAGTTCGCTGGAGAAGGCGAAGGGATCCATCCGATCATACACATCGCCGCCCGCGGTTGTGATCCGATACTTATACAGCGAGCCAGGGCCCGCATCGTGGACAAAAATTGTCCAGGCGCCCCCTGGCTGTGGAAACATAGGATAGCCGCTCCAAGAATTGAAATCTCCGATCAGCTCCACCGCCACCGCGTTGGGCGCGTATACGGAAAAGGACACGCCGTATTTTTCATACTCAAATGTGCAGTGGGCCCCGAAATATTCGTAGGCGTTGAGGCTGGCGCCTCGGAGGTATTCCTGGAAGATCTGTTCGTCCATTGGGTAAGCACTCCTTGCGAAATCAAGATGGGATCAGGCTGTATTCCTTAAGTATACAGGAAAAAGATAAACATGCAAGATTGATCGAGTGGATTTATTAACATTTTATAAAATCACAGCGGTTGACAGGAGAAAATGGCTATGCTAGAATGCAACAATCAGGATGTGGCAGCATGGAGCAAAACCGGTTATTTGCACAAGATTTTTCAGCGCCATTGGATACCCGGTGGGATTACCGCCAGGACGATTCGGAGATGGAGATCAAGGAAGGCGGGCTTCGGCTCAAGTGAGGCGTCCCGGCATTTCTCATGGAGGCGGGGAAGCCGGAATGGCGTGATTACACCGTCAGCGGCACAATATGCCTAAACCGTTTGTACGCCAACGGACAGGCCGGAATCTGTGCCCGGGTTTCCAGCGATCTGAAATATTGTTATCAGCTGGTGATTTCGGGGCGAGGCGAACTGCGGCTTATGAAAAACACGGATGAATGGGAGATCCTGTGGAAAAAGCCTTTTGACTGCGAAATGGACCGCTGGTATACGCTGAGCTTGACAGTGGAGGGGAATACTGTGGAGGCCAGCATGGACGGAGAGCATCTGATCACGTATGTAGACGAGGAGGAGCCCTTCCGCCAAATTCCCTGTGGAGGGATCGGGCTGGTGGTTCACCATGGGGAGATGCGGGTATCGGAGATTGCTGTTCAAGGGGAAGAAAGCCCAATTCCGGTCAGGGGGGTTTTCTCTACAAACAAAATGTAACATTGCCGTTGGGATGCAAAAGGAAGCTCTCCGCTGTGGCGTTCCCAGGTGAAGCCAGCGATCGGACAATTTTGTGGGAGAGCAGCGATCCTGCGGTGGCAAGGCTTCGCCCCCAGGTGGCGGAGCATGTGCGCGTAATGGACCTGCTGGGGCAGGGGATCACAGAATACGGGCAGCCGTACACAAGAGGCATGGGACAGGACACGCTCCCTATGCAGATGGAATTGACCATCGATGACCAGGCGTATGAGCTCGCCTCCTATCCCAAGACAGGGTACAGCCACGTAGGAACGGTTCTGGACGGGCGCAGAGAGCCCGTCGCCATTTTTCAATATACGGATGATCGGGCGGAGGCCTGGACCCAGGCGGAGGATCTCTGGCTGTACGGGTATCTGGAGAACGCCTATGCCGACTCGTATGTCGGCGTCAGCAAGGTTGACCCGGAGGCGAAAACCTTCACTCTGCGGCATGGGACGCCGTGGGGCGTGTCGGAGACCCCGCCGTTTGGGGGAAAGCACAATAAGTATCGCGGCTATAATCTGCTGGAGGAGATCAGCGCGCCGGGGGAATACTATATCGACCGCACCCACGGCCGGCTCTACGTGTGGCCCAAAGGGGAGCTAAAGCCGGACAGCCGCGTGGAGCTGTCGGCGCTGGAAGAGCCTCTGATCAGCATGGAGGGCTGCCATGATATTCAGTTGGATTCCCTGATTTTGGAAAATACAAGAGGCGTGGGGATTCACGAGGATTCGTGCGAAAATATCATCATTCAGAATAGTGTGTTCCGCAATATCGGCATCGTGGCGGTCAACATGGGAAAGGGATGCGTCCCTAAGTGGAGAGAACAGCCGGATACGTCGCCCGAGGCAATTTTAAAAAGCCGCCTTGTGGGGGATCTCAAGGGCTACCTATGGCGATATCCCGGCGCCGACCGGTGCGCTGGCTTTAACAACTTTCAAACCACCTGGTCTGGCCGATCAGTCTTTGTCAACGGAGGGCAATTTAACACCGTGCGGGGGAACTGTTGGTATCAGACGGCGGTGATCTATGAATTTCCGCCGCGATGGTATGACGGAAAAGAATACGTCATGGAGATTCTGCGCGACTGCCAGCACTGGATTCAGGCCATGGACATTGGAGGTCCGCTTTGGCGGGAGCGGTATCCCAAGCTAGCGCAGTTGGCCGGCGATTGCCGTGAGCTTTCCTATTCTCCGCTGAACAACGTATATACGGATAGCAAGGTGTTTGAGACGGTGGAGGAGATGCTGGCGGATCCCAGGGTTGACGCAAACCGCTTCCGGCAGATTGGCCGGTATCTAAACTAAAATAAGCAAGATGAATAAGATGGCCGCCCTTATCCGATACTAGGGATGAGGTGATTAATAATGACACAAGATATTGAAATGCTGGACTATATCTGTAAGAACGCTGAGATGGGCCGTGATAATCTATCCCACATTCTGGACAAGATCGAGGACGCCGAACTGCACAAATGTCTGGTCAGCCAGATGGAGGAATATCAGAAGACCTATGACTCGGCCTATGAAATGCTGGACAGTCTAGGGCATAAGCCGGAGAGCGCCGGTGTCATGGCGAAAACTATGGCACATCTCACATCCGATGTCAAGACCATCAGCGATGCCTCTCCTTCGAAGATTGCGGAGATGGTGATTCAGGGAAATACCATGGGCGTCACGAAGATGACAAAGCGCATTCACGAATACGACGGCGATAACAAAAAAATCTTGGCGCTGGCGCAGAAACAGGTATCGATTGAAGAGGACAACATTGAAGAGATGAAGAAATTTTTGTGATGTGGGAATCAGTCTATGCCGTTCTTTGCGCATAGGTCTCGGAGACAGCATTTCTCACAGTGGGGCTTTGTCCGCGCCGTGCAGATATCGCGGCCGTGATAGACGAGCCGGTGGCAGAAATCATTGCCTTCCTCCGGCGGGATTACGTCCCAGAGCGCCATTTCCACCTTTTTGGGATCCTTGCATTGATCCACCAATCCCATGCGGTTGACGAGGCGGATGCAATGGGTATCCGTGACGATGGCCGGCTTGCCGAACACATCGCCCATGATCAGATTAGCGCTTTTTCGGCCGACGCCCGGCAAAGCCAAGAGAGCGTCGAAGTCGCAGGGGACCTTGCCGCCGTACCGGTCGCGCAGAATCCTCATGCAGGCGCTGATATCCCGGGCTTTGCTATGCCCGAGGCCGCAGGGCTTGACAATCTGTTCGATATCCTCCGGGTCTGCCGCTGCCAGGGCGTCCACATCGGGGTATTTTGCGTACAGATCCTGCACCACAATATTGACCCTGGCATCGGTACACTGGGCGGCTAGGCGGACGCTCACCAGCAGCTTCCAAGCCTGGTCATAATCCAGGGAGCACCCCACATCGGGATATTCTTCTTTCAGGCGTTGGATGATGGCCAGCGCCAATTCATGTTTTGTCATGGAAATCATCCTTTCCGTGGATTGATTTGAGCGGTTTTATCGTCCTCTGCCGTATAGATTGTGCCATGGGTTCCCATGTAAAACAGCAATTCAATCAAGCTCTTGTCATAGGGGATGAAGATTTGGCTGTCTATCATTTGAATAATTTCATCCTTGGATGCCCATCTGACAGCTTGAACTTCCTCGCACTGCAACGTTAGCTGGGAGATCTCCAGATCTTTTTGTATCAGATACATGTCGTCAAAGCCATCGTGAAAGTTGATGGTTAGCGCGGGGCGAATGTCTTGGAATGATATCCGGCAGCCGATCTCTTCCAAGACTTCCCGCTCGGCGGCAGTTTGGCTCGTATCGCCTGATACAGCGCTGCCCCCAACGGTGAGATCCCACATGTTGGACCATCCGGCTTTGAAGGGCTGCCTTTGCTGAATCAGCATGTCCCCCTCGGAATTAAAAATGCAGATATGGACAACGAGCCTGTAAAACCCGCTCGGCGTCTGTTCGCCGCGAAACATAGTTTGACCGGTTTTAGTTCGGTCTTTTGTGTACAGATCCCAAATTTCCATTGAATTCATCCCCTAAATCCAATTAAATCCCTAGGTGGCGCGCTATGTCCAGCGGCGTCTCAAATTGGAGGAACGTATCCTTGCGCCCGGACGGCTGCATCGTTCCCTGTCTCAAATACCATACAGCTTGACCGACCGCCATTCCAAGTTTTTTGGCGGTTTCCAGCTCATAACTGCCCCCATCCCCTACATACAGGCATTCTCCGGCTTTCACGGAGAGACTTCCCATACACCTCGTAAAAATCTCTTCGTCGGGCTTTTGAATGCCCTGCTCGTATGAGAGATAGACCGCGTCAAAATACGGGAATAGCGCGCTCTTTCGGATTACGTCTGCCTCCTCCGAAAAGCAGTTGCTTATCAACCCCACCAAGAATCCCTTTTCTCTTAGTTTAGAAAGCGTGGGAATGATTTCCGGGTGCAGATGCCGAAAGCACTCCTTCTTTGCCGCCACACGTTTTGCCACAATATCCTGGAGACGCTTTTCAGAATAGCGCTGATTCCCGCGGAGAATTCTCTCCAACGCTTCCTCCAACGTCATGTTGCCGACACTGCGGTCCTGTTCGGTGGCGTGCCAAAGCGACTGAAAGGTATCCACAGGGATCCCTGCATCGTTCGCCATCTGGGGGCTAAAATACAGCGGACTCTGATAGTGGGTTATCAGTGTTTCAAACATATCAAATATTACGGCTCTGGTCATCCTCTGTCCTTTCTCATCCTCTCGTATCCACTTTTGGTTCCGACATCCCTCTCTCCATCCCAGCACAGAGACTTCTCACGCCGTGATGGCTGGACGTATAGACGTTTCCATTATATCATGGGGCAAGTTTATCTGCAATATCTAGGATCTATTGGGCAACCGGAACGCTTCCACTCTGCGTTTGATACAGCTTCGCATATTGACCGCCTAACGCCATCAATTCTTCATGGCTTCCCTGTTCTGCAATTTTGCCGTCTTCGATCAGAATAATGCAGTCCGAATCCCTTATCGTGGAAAGCCGGTGGGCGATAATGAAAGAAGTCCTGCCCTCACATAGTTTGAGCATCGCTTTTCTGAGTTTTTGGTCCGTGACGGTATCCACTGTACTGGTGGCTTCATCCAGTATTGTGATCGGTGCGTTGGCAAGAACAGCTCTGGCAATCGTAAGAAGCTGCCGCTCCCCCTGAGAAAGCTCATTGCCGCCCTGTTCCAGAACCGTATAATAGCCGTCTGGAAGGCGTTCAATGAAGCCATCGGCGCCGGCGATATGAGCCGCCGCCCGTACCTGTTCCTCGCTTGCCTCTCCGTGTCCGTATCGGATATTTTCCAAAACCGACTCCGCAAACAGAGCGGTATCCTGGAGTACCACGCCGAAGGTATTTCGCAGACTTTTCAGTTTATAATCTCTCAGATCGTGGCCGTCCAGCAGGATTTCGCCGGAGGTCACATCATAAAAGCGTGTCAGAAGATTGATGATCGTTGTTTTGCCGGAGCCGGTAGGCCCCACAATGG
>CAUFVC010000120.1:0-6615 GCA_959029275.1 uncultured Eubacteriales bacterium
TAATATTGAATCAAGGTCTTCACATCGTAGCCTTTCAGCATTTCACGGCCGCCCAGCTGGACAAGCTCGATGAGATACATCAGGTTGACCACTTGGCCTCCGGCCTCTTCGATGAGTTCCACGATGGCCTTTGACGTTCCTCCCGTGGCAATCAGGTCATCGACGATTACCACCTTTTGTCCGGGCTTAATGGCATCCGCGTGCATCTCCAGCACCGCAGTCCCGTACTCCAAAGAATATTCCCTTGAAAGTGTCTCGTAGGGCAGCTTTCCCTTCTTTCGGATCGGGATAAACCCTTTGTTCATAGCGTATGCCACCGGCACGCCGAAAATGAACCCCCGAGATTCGGGGCCCACCACATAGTCGAATTCAAACTGGGAGAGCACTTGACACATTTGATCCACCGTTTCCTTTAAAGCCTGGGGATTGTGAAGCAGCGGGGTGATATCCCGAAATAGCACACCCTTCTGCGGAAAATCCGGAATATCCCGGATGATTTTGTTAAGTTCCATTATCTGCACCTCTCTTATGATTTGGCAATCGTGGATGCCGTCCTGCGACACTTATTATATCATAGTTTAATGCGAATGACAGCATCTTTCTAAATTTTTTTAACCCTATGGGAAAAGGTTGGCGGAACGCCAACTTTTATAATCAGCGGATATTCGTGACGGTTATCTGTGTACTCGTCTCTCCTTTATACTCATGGATTCCCGCTTGGTAGCACAGATCCAGGGTAATGACTTCCCGCATATACTCTCCCTGCTCCAGGCGGCGCCAGACGCTCGGCCCATATCGCGCAAGGATCGCCCTTTGCAGCAACTCCGGCCGAAATAGGACTCCCTCCGCCGGCTCGCCATCTTTTACAAAGGACAGTCTCGCCACGGACCGGTTTTTTCCCATGATCCGGCACTGCCGAAGCTCCACGCCCTTTTCCGCGAAGATGGGGCGGGGATTTCCAGTGCCATACGGACCTAACTCATCCAACGCCTTTACGAGACCGATGGATACGTGACGCATGGGGTAGGCGGCGTCGATATACACACATGGCACGCACGCCTCCTGGGACAGGGTGGAGACCTCATTGATCCTCCGCCGGAACTCCGCCACCCGCGTCTCCTCCATGGACAGTCCCGCTGCCATAGGATGGCCGCCAAACTTGGTGAATACATCGTTCACCTTTTGCATTTCCTCAAACATACTATATCCGGGAATCGAACGGCCCGATCCCTTTACTCCGCTTTCCGCTTTGGTCAAGACGAATACAGGGCGGCAGTATCTCTCTTTGAGCTTGCCGGCAACCAGCCCCGCAATGCTTTCGTGGAGCTCCGGGAGGTAGACGACTTTGACCATATCGTCTGCCAACTCGGATTCCATCTGCGCGATCCCCGCCTGGATTCCCGCCTCCGTCAGCGCCTGCCGTTTTCGGTTTAGCTCAAACAGGTCTTTTGCAAGCTCCGCCGCTTTCTCCTCCTCATCCTTGATCAAAATATCGATATATTTGTCCTGCCGCTCCAGCCGTCCTCCGGAGTTTAGCATGGGCCCAACGACATACCCGCAGGTGTATACATCCATTCTGCCAATATCGCCTTGCCGCATAAGCGCGCGAAGCCCGGCGACCGGATCGGTGTTGAGCTGTTCCAAACCGCGATAGACGATTCGGCGGTTTTCCCCCAGCAGCGGGCATACATCGCAGATGGTAGCCAGCGCCGCCAATCCCAAGAGCTGCTCCAGTTGGCGCTTATCCTGCTGTTTCCGTTCGTAAAGCGCTTCCATCAATTTGTAGGCAACGCCTGCCCCGCAGAGCTGCTTGTAGGGGTAGGCACAGTCTTGCCGGTGTGGATTCAGGACCGCGTCCGCAGCTGGGAGTACATCCGCCCCGTGATCATCGGGCGTAATCTCATGGTGGTCGGTAATCACCAGATCCAGACCAACTTCCCTGGCGTACGCAGCCGCTTCAAATTCCCGGATTCCATTATCGCATGTCAGGATAAGGCGCACCCCCTCATCCTGACAGTCTTGAATCATGCCTTTATGGATGCCGTATCCATCCTCCATCCTGGATGGAATCCGAACGCTCGCGTCGGCTCCCAGCTTCGTCAGGCCTCTGTAGAGGATCGCCGCCGAACTGATCCCATCTACGTCATAATCCCCGATGATCTTAATTTTGCTATGTACCTCGATATGGGCCAGGATCAGGGTGACCGCTTCCTCCATACCGGCCATCCGGAAAGGATCCTCCAGCGGCGCGTCCTTGTTCCAGAAGTCCTCCGCCTCCTCCGGCTCAACTCGGTTTGCAATAATCTTGGCCAGCAGGGGGTCCACGTGGAGACTCTCCGCCAGCGCCTTATACTTTCGATTGCGCAAAATCCAATTTTCTTCCATACTATTCTCCATTCCGGAGCGTCAGCGACGGGGCGAAGAGAAATTTGCGAAGGCGACTTCTCTTCTGCCATAAGAGCTATTTGTGGCGCTCCGGCACAAATAGCCGTGTGAAAAATAAGCTTTTCGAGCTTATTTTTCACATTGGCTCCATTCATAGACACAGATCTCCCATTTCCCATCCCACAGAAAACGTCAGGTCTGGATTCCTCCAAACCTGACGAAGCGCAATTCGTATATTTCCTATGCGTGTTTCACCTGTTTCACAGCTTGGCCGCCCTTCTTCCCTTTCCTTCCAATCCTCTTTAACAAAACCCAGGTAGGGCTTGCAATGAAAATCGACGAGTACGTTCCGGCCAGAAATCCGACCAACAGGGGAAATGCAAACCAGCGAACTGACTGGACACCGAGGATGAACAGCACGAGAACCATGACGATGGTGGTCAGGGAGGTGTTGATGGACCGGCTCAAAGTCTGCATAATGCTGTCGTCGCACAGCTGATTCAGCTGATCCTGCCGGTATAACCGGGTATTCTCCCGGATTCGGTCGAACACCACGATGGTATTGTTGATGGAATACCCAACGATGGTCAAAATCGCCGCGATAAACGTGTTATTGACCGGGATTTGGAAGATGGCATACATGGCCATCACAATCAGAACGTCGTGGAGCAGCGCAATAATCGAGCTGAGTCCAAACCGCCAATCCTTAAACCGGAACGTGATGTAGAGGAGCATCAGCAGCGCCGCCACGCTGGTGGCGATCACCGCCGTCTTCTGCATCTCCCCGCTGACCGTAGGGCTGATGCTGGAATGACTTACGAGATTGGCGTTGTCCACCGTATCCAGGCCGTATTTTTCTGCAATGGCAGTGTACAGCTGGTCGATCTGCTCTGTGGTGATCTCCTTGACCTTGATGGAGACCTGCGTTGCACCGCCTGTACCGCTTACCTTCTGCACCTGCGGGTTGGTATCGCCGGTAATCTCCCGGACGATGGGTTCAATATCGCTGCGCGCGTCAAACTCCTGTCCAATGTCGATCTGCACCATCGTACCCCCGGCAAACTCTATGTCGAAGTTCATACCGCGAAAAATCAAAAATGCAGCGCCTACCAGGATAATGGCGATGGAAATCGTATACCAGATTTTAGTGCGTTCTATTACTTTCATCGTTCCCACCTCCTTAGGCTTTCTTACCGCGTATCGACCGATACAGCTTCGGATTCTTTGAAATCAGGGCCACACTCTGCTTGAGCAACAGGCGGGTGACAACCAGCGCCGTGAACATGGATATCACAATGCCTAGCGCAAGTGTCTGGGCAAACCCTTTGATCGTACCGCTCCCCAGGAACCAGAGAACCGCCGCTGCAATCAGAGTGGTCACGTTGCCGTCCAAGATGGCTGACAATGCCTTTTTGAATCCGGACTCGATGGACACCAGAAGACCCCGGCCGCCCCGCAGCTCTTCATTGATGCGGGCAAAGATAATGACATTGGCGTCTACGGCCATTCCAATGGACAGAATGATACCGGCGATGCCCGGCAGTGTCAGTGTAATGTCCAGAAGATTGATAAAGAATAATTCCAGCGTGATATAGAAGAGCAGCGCGATGGAGGCAGCCACCCCCGGAATGCGGTAATAGACGATCATAAAGATCAAAATCAGAATAAAGCCAATGATAGCCGCCGTCACGCTGGTCTGCATGGCATCCTGCCCCAGCGTAGCGCCTACGCTGTTGTGCTCAATGTCCACCAAGCGCACCGGCAGAGCACCGCCGCGGATATCAGCGGCCAGGCTCTTGGCCTCCTCTTCGCCGGACATGCCTGTGATCTGCGCCACGCCGTCGGTGATGACGGAATTGACAGTGGGCATGCTGCACACGGTTTCGTCTAGCCGGATGGCGATGTACTTGCCCTTATATTTTTCCGTCGCCTCCGCAAACTTCTCCTTGCCCTCCGAATTCAGCTCCAGCTTGACATAGGACTGTACTGCGCCGTTCTGGGAAAGCTGTCCCCGCTGATAGCTGGCATCATCCACATCGGATCCTGTGAGGACTTCCTCCGCCAGACCCGCCTCCAGGGCATCCGTCAAAATCTCGGGGTAGGTCATAACTGTATAGTACGCCTGCTGCGGAAGATACGTCTTGGCCTCCTTCAACAGCTCGTCCTCGCTGTACTCTGCGTCCTCCCCGTCCTGTTCTTTCAACGCCGCGATGGCGTCCTGTACGTACAGGTCATAGTATTTGTCCATGATGCTGCTGTCCTTGATGTCATCCCAATCAAACCCGACAAAAGTCAGCATCGCGGTCTTGCCGATGTCCTCAACCGCCGCGCTGGCATCTTTCACGCCCGGGATCTCCACCCGGATCCGGTCCGTTCCGTCCAGATACGCCTGCGCCTCCGTATACCCCTTGGAGTCCAGTCGATTCTGGATGACAGCCAGCGCGCCTTCCATCTGACTCGATGAGGGATTACTTCCCTCCTCCGCTTGATAGGTAATGCTGACGCCCCCGGCCAGATCAAGGCCCAGCTTGATGTTTAGAACTCCGAATCGGTCGCTATAATCTCCGCCCCGGCTGCCAATGCCAACAAACGTAACGATGGCAGACCCGGCGATGATGAGCAAGGTAAGCAGCAAGATAAAAACATTCTTAAGACTCTTCATCCTCTTAAGCTCCTCCTCATTTTTAGGTCATACTGATCTATTTATTATAGACTCTAGGGCCTAATATTGTCAACCTTTGTCAAAAAACTTTTTAAGCTTGCCATTTTTTGTGTCGGATTAGGCGCGATAGCACTGCATCATCAGCGCGCACTCCAGCCGCTTGCGCTCCAGATGGCAGCTCAGCTCATAATTACCGTGCAAGTCGTGGGCAAATTGCCAGGCATTGGCGGCGCAGCCGCCGCTACAGTAGAACTTGGCCCAGCAATCCTGACAGCCCGGCTTAGAGTACACATTCACCCCTCTGAAGCGGTCCAGCAGATCTCTCCGCGTCACTCCCTCAAACACGCTGCCCATCCGGAACTCTTCCTGCCCGACAAACTGATGGCATGGATACAGATCCCCGCTGGGGTGGACCGCCAAATATTCACAGCCGGAGCCACAGCCGCTGAGCCGCTTCACGATGCAAGGTCCCTGACTCAGATCCATCATAAAGTGAAAAAAGGTGAATCCATCGCCTCGCTCTTCTCTCGCCAGCATCTCCCTCGCCAGGAACTCATATTGCTCCTCCAGCTTGGGCAGATCCTCATCCCGAAGGGCGTAAGTTTCTCTGCCGTCAGCCACCACCGGCTCAATGGAGATCTGCTGAAATCCTTCGTCGGCCAGATGCAGCACATCCTTGGCAAAATCTAGATTTTCACGGGTGAAGGTCCCCCGGACATAGTATCGGGTCTGCCCTCTCAGCTCGGCCATCTTCTTGAACTTGTCAAGAATCAAGCCGTAGCTGCCCTTCCCATTGGGCGTGGGGCGCATCCGGTCATGAACCTCCTGCCTGCCGTCTATCGACAAAACCACATTGTCCATATTCTCGTTGAGATAGTCCATGATCTCATCATTCAGCAAAATGCCGTTTGTCGTCAGGGTAAAGCGGAATTTCTTGTGATGGCTCTGTTCCAGCTCTCTCCCATAGGCAACTAGCTCCTTAACCACATCCCAGTTCATCAGCGGCTCGCCGCCAAAAAAATCTACCTCCAGATTCCGGCGTTTTCCGGAATTCGCGACAAGGAAATCCAGCGCCTGCCTGCCGACCTCCGCGCTCATCAAAGCCCGCTTCCCGTGATACTCGCCCTCTTCCGCGAAGCAATAGCGGCATTTAAGATTGCAGTCGTGGGCTACATGGAGACACAGAGCCTTGACAACCGTCTCCTTGGCCCCAATCGCGGGCGCCATATCCACATAGGGATCGTCGGAGAATAGCATCCCCTCCTCCACCAGCTCCGCCACATCGTCCATAGCCTCCTGGATATCCTGGCGGGAATATGTACCGTCCAGTCTGGATACACACGCGAAGGAATCCCTCTTCGCCGCTTCCCAACCGATTCGGTCGATCTCTGCGACCACATCGTATACCACATCGTCCACGGCGTGAACGGCCCCACTGTACACATCCAACACAACATTCACACCGTTTTGTTTAAATTGGTGAATCAACCTTTCGTTCCTCCTAGGAAAATCTCTCTATAGATTCGGGTGTCAAAAGGGGGCTACGCCCCCTCCCCATACGGGCTACT
>CAUFVC010000121.1:0-6532 GCA_959029275.1 uncultured Eubacteriales bacterium
CTTGTTGCCCTATTCGGAGGGACGGCTCCACGATATGATCCGAAGGAAAGGGCAGATTTTGGAGGAGGAATTCCGGGAGGACGGAATTTTTCTTCGAGCCAGGACGAAGAAAAAATATGCGTCCATGGTGGAAGCTTTTCAGGTCCGGGCATAGGACAGAGGTATCCCTGAATAGAATAGGAAAAAAGGGGATGGGACCTTGTCCAGAAAAACCATAACAGTATATCGAATTGTAATCCCGGTGCTGGTCATATGCCTGAGCGCGCTGACCATATCCTATGCGCACACGGTCATCAGCTCTCGGGGACTGCCCTTGGCCGGCAAGCTGATCTACCTGGATGCCGGCCACGGCGGCATGGATCCTGGAAAGCCAGGAATCAACGGCGCCGACGAAAAAGAGATCAATCTGGCCATCGCTCTAAAACTACAGGCGTACTTAGAGATCGGGGGGGCACAGGTCGTTGTCACCCGTTTGGATGATGAAGGGTTGTATACGGAGCAGGATCAGAATAAAAAACGCGCGGACATGCAGAAGCGCCGGGACATGATCAACGAGAGCGGCGCGGACCTCATGGTCAGCATCCACCAAAACAGTTTCCCCGAAAGTCAATACTGGGGGCCGCAGGTATTCTACCAGGAGGATTCAGAGGAGGCAAGACGGCTGGCGGCGGAAATTCAGGATCAGCTGAATTCCTTCACATCCCCGGACAATACCAGGGTGATCAAACAGAACGACAGCTATTATATCTTAAAACAGAGCAAGATTCCCGCGGTATTGGTGGAGTGTGGATTCCTCACGAATTCAAAGGAAGAAGAAAGCTTAAATGATGAGAGCTACCAGAAAAAGGTTGCCTGGGGAATCTATGCGGGCATTGCGGCGTACTTTAATGTGGAGGCGGGAAGCTGCCCCAGCGGGGACGAGTCGTCTTCCCCGTGAGTGGAATTTAGTCCAAAAGAGAGAAGGAATCAAAATACGATGTGGGACACAAAGATTATAAAAGTCGAGGAACGGCCGGAGGCCACAGCCTTTGAAGAGGCGGCCGCCCTGCTGCGGGGCGGGCAGATCGTCGCATTTCCAACGGAAACGGTGTATGGCCTGGGGGCCTGGGCCATGTCCGAGGAGGGGATCGCGAGGATCTACGAGGCAAAAGGCCGTCCGTCCGACAACCCGCTAATCGTGCATGTCTGGCCAGGTGCGACCCTGGAGGGACTCATATCGGAGATGCCGGCCTGCGCAGAAGCTTTGATGGAGCGTTTCTGGCCAGGCCCTCTCACCCTTATTTTCCCGAGGGGGCCTTTGATCTCAAAGGCTATCACCGGAGGCCTTGATACCGTAGCGATTCGGATGCCCTCCCATCCGGTTGCCAGGGCGCTGCTGGAGGCGTGTCAGCTTCCCGTTGTGGCCCCGAGCGCCAACACTTCCGGGAGGCCGAGCCCGACGACGGCGCTGCACGTGAAGGAGGACATGGCGGGGCGCATTCCTCTCATACTGGACGGCGGCCCTTGCGCTATCGGGCTGGAGTCCACCGTTCTGGATATCACGTCGGACAAGCCGATGATCCTGCGGCCCGGGGCTGTGACGAGGGAGATGCTCCAGCAGGTCGTCGGGGACGTGAGGCTGGATCCGGGGATCAGTCTGAAATCCTCCGCCGTCCCCAAGGCGCCCGGTATGAAGTATAAGCATTACGCCCCTGTGGGGGAATTGGTTTTGTTGGAGGGCACTCCGGATAGAGTCAGAGCTATGATGGAAGAGAAGGTAGCGGAGTCATTAGAAAAGGGATACAAAACAGGAATGCTCATTACGGCGGAGATGCAGGCACACTATTTTCAGGGGCACATACCGGCTGCTGTGCAGGTTGAGATACTGGGAAGCCGGGAGCAGCCGGATCAGATAGCCGCCAATCTATTTCGAGCGCTCCGGAGCTTTGATGAGGGCGGATGTCAGTCTATATACGGCGAGGCGCTGTCCCGGGATGGGGTAGGCGAAGCCATTATGAACCGTCTGTGCAAAGCGGCGGCAGGACGGATTATACAGGCAGATATTGCAGGAAAGGTGGAACAAAGATGATAGCAATCGGATGCGATCACGGTGGATTTGGGTTGAAACAGGAGATACTCCGCTATTTGGAGGAACAGAAGATTCCCTACAGGGATTTTGGATGCTACGAGGAGGCGGCGTGCGATTATCCCCTCTATGCAAAGGCTGTGGCCAGGGAAGTGGCAGAGGGGAAGGCGGAAAAGGGGATCCTCATCTGTGGAACCGGCATTGGGATTTCCATGGCCGCCAATAAGGTGAAAGGCGTGCGCTGCGCTCTGTGCCACGACTGCTTTTCCGCGGAGGCGACGAGATTGCACAATGATGCCAACATTCTTGCCATGGGAGGCCGTGTCGTCGGGCCAGGGCTGGCGGTCAAGATCGTGGACATATTCCTGCACACCCCATTTTCAGGGGAGAAACGGCACCAGCGGAGGATCAACCAGATTGAGGGGGAGGGTGTAAATGACAACTAGGCGGACGAATCCGACTTGGATCTGGTATTACGGAGATTTTGAGATTCACCAGCATATGCTCATGGGTTTGCAGCGGGAGGAGCGGGGCAATATTGTGCCCGCCTTCTGGAAATTATTTGACTGCAACCGGCTAATCCGATTTACGAAAAGGGGCCACCTGGAGCAAGATGAGACCATCGCGGTGACCATGGATGGCGTCGGCTATGTGTCCATCAACGGAGCTCGCCAGCCGGTGCGGGATGACAACCGGCATTTGGTCAAGGCGGGCGACTACGTGCTGACGGTCATAGTGGGAAACGCCACAGGGCTGCCAAGCGTGTTCGTGCAGGGCGATACGATCATCAGCGATGAAACCTGGCGGGCCGACAGTTTGGCCAGGGATGAGAGCCCTGTCGGATGTTGGAATTTGGATGACCCTGGGGTTCCGCCCTCTAAGTTTTCACTGCCCTGTGAGCCGATCCAGCCGGTGGGACGGGTGAAGGTTGAGCAGGGGGAATTGTATGACTTTGGACAAGAGACCTTCGGCAAACTTGTGATTGACGGCGCGGAACTCGGGGCCGTCCTCCGAATTTATTACGGCGAAAGCAGGGAGGAAGCCCTGCACAGAGAAAAGACAGTGATCCGAGACTGTGTGACAATTGAGGGACCACAGCATGTATTGCCCGCCAGGGCGTTTCGCTATGTCTATGTGGAGAGCGAGGGGGAGCCAGGCACACTGTCAGGACTCTACGAGTATCTTCCTCTGGAGAAGCGGGGCGCTTTTCAATGTTCCAATGAGACATTGAATTCCATCTACGGCGTGTCGCTGTACACGCTGGAACTGTGCAGCCGGCTCTTTTTCTTGGATGGAATCAAGCGGGACCGCTGGGTATGGTCGGGAGATGCGTATCAGAGCTATCTCCTGGATTACTATAGTTTCTTTGATCAGGACATCATCAAGCGGACAATTCTGGCTCTGCGGGGGAAAGATCCGGTCCCCTCGCATATCAACACCATTGTGGACTACTCCTTCTACTGGCTGATTTCCATCTGGGACTATTATCATCATACGGGCGACGGGGAATTCGTGAGCCAGATCTATCCCAGGATGAAGAGTCTTATGGAATACTGTATCAGCCGTGGAAATAAGGACGGCTTGATCGAGGGTCAGGGAAACTGGGTGTTTATCGATTGGGCGGACATGGAAAAGGATGGCGCCCTGTGTGCCATGCAGATGCTGTACTGCAAGGCGCTGGAGTCCACTAGCCAGTGTGCGGCGTTGCTGGGTCTTCAGGAGGATCGGGAGCGGTACGGGGAACGGGCCGCCAAAATTCGGGAGATGATCCTCCGGCTATACTGGAATGAGGAGCGGGGGGCTTTTGTGACCACGTGCCGGGATGGACAGCCTTCCCAACAGATCCGGCGGCACGCCAATCTCTTTGCCATTATCTTTGGCTTTGCCGGTGAGGAGATGGCCCAGCGGATCAAAACGTCGGTGATTCTCAACAGTGAGGTGCCGCCCATCACCACGCCGTACTTCAAATTCTACGAGCTGGAAGCGCTCTGCAAAATGGGAGAGTACCCCACGGTTTTGGCGCAGATGGAATCCTATTGGGGCGGCATGTTGAGGGAGGGCGCCACGACCTTCTGGGAAGAATATGATCCAACTCTGACGGGCGTAGAGCAGTGTGCCATGTATGACCAGCCTTTTGACAAAAGTTTTTGTCATGCCTGGGGAGCCAGCCCCATCTATCTGTTGGGGCGCTATTTTCTCGGCGTGGAGCCAACCAAGGTTGGCTATGCGGAATTTCAGGTTCGTCCTCAACTTGGAGGGCTTGCCGCCATGGGCGGGACTGTGCCGCTGCCAGATGGAAAGTCCGTGACTGTACAGGTGGAGGGCGCAAGGGTGGAAGTGGTCACCGACGCAGAAGGTGGAACGCTGGTGTTGGGGGAAAGACGGTTCCCCATTGTGCCAGGACAGCCGCTGACCGTCGAAGGCTGAGGCGGCAGGGTTAACGTATTAACTTTATCTTTGAGCTCGTGTACTAGTCTATGTATCGTCGTACACGGACACATCTTGGATGGCTTGTCCATGCCGGCGCTCAAATACTGTGTGAGACGAGATTCTGCTGTTTTAATAGCTTCTGCCTCATCACCGTAACGATTCAGCATAGTATAAATTTGGCTATTGGATTTTTTGTATTCCTGTCCAGTTCTCTTCTCAAAAGTATCTGCAAACTCCCGACAGCATGTAATGGAATCCTGATAGCTGTGCATTCTTCCAAAGTAGGCGTCAAACCAAATCTCAATGCAGGGATTTGACCAGCCTACATGAATCCCTTCCTTATTGGCAGTTTCTATAATCTGGTCAAAGAGAACAACCCGGTCGCGGTCAAATACAATCCAGGGCTCGCCATATTGAGGTTCCAAAGCAGCTAGTTCCTTACATACCGTAACAAGTTCATCTGTTTTCGCTTTAGAAACTTTAATGACAATTCGCCCTTGTAAACCCTTAGGGAGAGAGTCCCGGAGACCATACATGTAATTTTCCTCAGTTTCCTTTGTGTCGGTTACAATGATGTAGTACCCCAGATCCGGGACTCTTGTGCGAAAACTATCCCGCCTCTTGCGTTTTCCCTTTCTATCTGCTTTTGCCATACTAACTCCTCCTTAAACATATCAAAGTATTTCAATGTAGGGATTGCGCCGTATTTGCCAAGCAGATAATTTTTCTCATAGCTTTCATCTTTACGGATTTTTATACCGTCTTCATCTATAAAATCGGCAAGTGAGTAAAGTGCAGAAACGCCGCTCTCATCCTTTTCAGTGAACCAGATTTCATCCCGACGGAGCAGATTATTGGAAAGCTGCCATGAATCATGGGTCGTAAATACCAGCTGGGCATGATTCGGGTTGATTTCTGGATTCAAAAAAGTAATCAGGAAGCTTCGAACTAGCAAAGGATGCAGTCGGGCATTTAATTCATCGACAAACAGTACTCCGCCACTTTCCAGGGTGTCCTGCAAAGCAGGGTATAGTGCAAACATCTTCAAGGTTCCATCGGATTCTTCTTCCAGCGGTATAGAGGCCGTTCCGCCGTTAACCATGCGATGAATCGCATCAATTTTAACATGCCTGCGGTCCTCATCTTCGCCCTTCATAACCTCGACATTAAAGCCAACAATAGAAGGATCAAAAGATGAGAAATATGCCACAACTTTACTTTGAACCGTTTTATCCTCTGCAAATCCCTCCGGAATAAGAGAGGAAAGAAACACATTCTCATAAGGATTGCCAAAGTTAGTTATATTTGTTTTAAAAAACCAGTCTCGGATGGATTTCAGTTTCGCAATTTTCAGTTTTGCCCCCAAAGAAACAATAAGCGACTCTCTGTTCAGAGAAATGCGGATAAGTTCCTGGCTCTTGGCTGGAAGCCCAGACAGATCCAGGTCATCTCCATTGCGATAAAAAACTTGCTTATACTCACGGGCAGTCTTGGCTTTTGAATTTAGCCATTCTTCAATGACACCGTCTTGGTTCAGCGTAAATCCATAGTTGTATGACTTAAACCCGCGTTCTTCGGTGTCCATAAAGTAAACTTCAAAAGAAGATTCAGCGCTCTTACTCGTGGCATCGAACAAAAAAGGCGTATATTTCAATTTTTTACTTTTAGCTTTTTTATCATCCGAATCACCGCCATAGGAAAAAGACTTTATCACATAAGTCATCATATAACGAAAAGCTTCGATTACATTTGATTTGCCACTTGCATTTGCACCAAAGATAGCAGCCACAGGCAACAGTTTTTCATACCCGGCAGAAATAACTCTGTCAGAATGTTCAGTAATTTTAGTTGCAGAAAGATCTAAAACGGTATCATCTCTAAAAGATTTAAAATTCTTAAAACGAAATTGTATTAGCATGGCACATTACCTCCTACTCCTATTATACGCAGAATTTTTAAAATATCAACACTTATTTGAGATTTTTTTTTTCGATCCTTAAATGCCAAAGTAAATTCCAGTTCACATATCCCTACTGG
>CAUFVC010000122.1:0-6527 GCA_959029275.1 uncultured Eubacteriales bacterium
GTATCCGCCCCCCACCGCGATGAGCTCCCGGCCCGCCTCAAAGGCGTCCATATCCAAATCCCCCTCGAGATAGGGCCGTAAGGCCTCCACCTGCTGCCGGTCAATGCCCCCAATGGAGTAGGGCAAGAAATCTTCCTGCTCTGTGTACCCGGCATCCGCCATAGACTGAAGCACCGACGGCTCTCCCTGATTTCGAGGGCTCCACGGGAGATTGCTGCGGAGAGCCTCCGGGATGTCCGATTCCTTTTCATATACGATGTACATATTGTTCGTGACGATATTGCCGCAGAAATCAATCCGGACAGCCGGTTTCTCCCGAAGCCATTCCACCGTCTCGCCCGTGACGCCCATATTCACCGGCACGGTACTGCCGAGTATTGTCGTCATCCCTTGTGGCATGAGGATCTCATACTCCAACGGGTCGAACTTTTCTTTCATGAAATAGTATAGGGACATGCCATTGAACTCTGCTATGTAAAAGCCGAAAACCAGGACAAAGGCACACCCAAAGTGGAGAAGGATCACGAGGATATTTTGTTTGCGGTGCTTCACAATATTGGCCTTATCCCACAGGCCGGTCAGGGAATGCGGGTATCTCTCGGGATTTCTCCGGCGCTTTCTCTTTTTCGTTGTCCTTTCCTCCAAGGGCATGGCGCGCACTTGCCTGCATGCTTTGAGGGCGTACCCTGCCACAACGCTTATGATGCTCACAGCGGCTGTGACGAGAAAGGGAGTGGCGCTCCACACAGGATAGAACACCTGGCCAAATCCCCGGCTCACACCAAGAATCCCGTACAGAAGGGCGATCCCCAGCCCACAGCCAACGATATAGGACGCTCCGCCGAGAATGCCTCCCTGTAAAATAAAGATCGCCGCCGTCCGCCTTTTGTCCAGGCCCACACACCGCAACAGCTGAATGTAGCGCTTGCGGTTGGAAAAGGTGATCTCCACAAGATTGAGAATGCCCACTAGCATAACGAGCCAAACAAAAAGGGTCAAGATCGCCGAGATGACCCTCGCATTGCGGATCTGGGTCTCTTCAATACTGTCCGGATACATCGCAAAAATATTTTCATCGTATTTTCCACCATATGTCTGCAGCGGTCCCTCCCCATCCGATGTGCAGATGCAGGCATACAGGCAATCAGGCTGTTCCTGGCTCAGCAAGATGCCGGGAAAGGCCGTCTTCACCTCTGTTTTTTGGAGGGAAGCAAAATCCTTAATGTCCTCTAAACAAGTTCTCATATACTCGGACAGAATACCCGCCAGCACATACTCGCGGATCTCCAGCCCCGCCTCGGTCCGAAGGGTTAGGGAGATGCGGTCTCCCACGGCGGCGTCCGGGGCTATGATATACAGAGTGTCGATCTCAACCGCCACCTCATCCTCCGCCTCCGGCATCCTGCCCTCCAACAATCGAATGTTTCGCAGTTCCCGCATGGTCTCATCCATGTATCCCAGATAGGGAGTCATCTCCTCGGCGATCCCCTCACAGACGATGGGGGCTATGGCCTGGGACAGCCCGCTTCCATTCTGCGCCAGGGTGTCCCGATCCTTTTTGACTTGCCCGTAATCCGCATTAAAAACGGTACGGGCGTAGGCGCCATTTCGCTCGCTCCTTTGAACACCATAGGTGTAGACAGAGCTCTCATAGAAAAGCTGGATCGCCAGAATCCCGCTGGTCAGGACTGCAATGCACAGGATAGCGGTGAGTGTCTCCTTCTTATGTTGAACCAGATAGCGAACCGCTAACAGCCAGCTAGCTTTCACAGCGGATCCCTCCTGCCCTGCCATCCTGGATGGTGATGACGGCCTCCATCTTTTCCGCAAGATGCCCGTCGTGGGTGACCAGGACCAGCGTCATATGGAAGTCATGGGCCACCTCCAGCAGCAAGCTGATCACCTCTGCGCTCGTCTTAGAATCCAGATTTCCCGTGGGCTCGTCGCAGAGAAGGATCGGCGGCTTGTTCATGACCGCCCTGGCGATGGCGGCTCTCTGCTGCTGGCCGCCGGACATCTCCCCTGGCAGATGCCCTAGCCGGTTGTGCAATCCCAGCACCTCGACCACATGCTCAAAATACTCTCTGTCCACCTCCCGCCCATCGATGAGAAGGGGTAATAGGATGTTTTCCTTCGCCGTCAGCTCCGGGACCAGGTTATAGCTTTGGAAGACAAAGCCTATGTTTTGTCTCCGGAAGGCGGAAAGGGCCTGATCTCGCATCGTGTAGACGGACTTTCCTCGAAAGAAAACCTCCCCCTCTGTGGGCATGTCCAAGGCCCCCAGTAAGTGTAAAAGCGTAGACTTGCCCGAACCGCTCTCCCCGACGATGGCGATCTTTCCGCCCTCCGGTATGGCCAGCGAACAGTGATCCAGCGCTGTGACTGCGTTTTCATCATGGCCGTAACGCTTTGTCAGATCTTTTGTTGTCAAGATTGAATCCACGCCAAACTCCCCCCCTCTTAATTACAAATTGTGACTTAGTAGTTTTCAAAGTACCCCTTACACGTGATGGTCGCCCTTATCCCATTCGACAAATTTCGCCAAAAATGGGCGGTACATTTGACTTTAATGACGGTTTTATTTAATATAATTTTACCATTATTATATCATTTTGTCAATTTTATTTTAATTTTTTATGTAAATATTATGTAAATTTCCACTAAAACAAGTTATCTCAAAAGCCATAAAAGACCAGGAGGGTTCCCCCGATTGTTCAAGCTTCTTTAGCTTAATTAGAAAAATGAATGACAAGACCTTTCCTATATGATATAATTTAAACTAAACAAATGATTTATTTAGACAACGCGGCTATTTGTGCCGGAGCGCCACAAATAGCGCTCTCTTGGCAGAAGTTTGCCCCGTCGCTGACGCTCCGAGATGGAGGTTTGTATGAAAGAATCGGCATTGCGTGATCTAATCGCACAAAATATTGGCAAACTAAAACCGGGATTGACTCTGCTTCAAAAAGAACAGTATATTCCCAGCGAACATGGCACGAAGAGTTTCATAGACTTATATGCAAAAGATGAAAAGGGACATCACGTCCTGATCGAATTAAAGCGCAGCATTGCTGCCTCGCGCCAGGCAATTCACGAAGTCAACAAATATGTAGAACGAGTGAAACAGTATTTTGGTGCAAAGGATTCTGAACTATATGTTATAATTGCGTCCACCGAGTGGACAGAACTGTTCCTCCCCTTCTCACGCTTTTGCGCCGACGCCGGATTTTTCATCGAAGGAATACAGATCGATGTGGCGGAGGACGAGTCCGACTTTCAAGTGCGGTCCATAGCGCCTCTGCCAATCACGCAAGGGCGATTTATAGCGCCATGGCATAATGTGTACTGGTATACAGACAAGGACTCCTTCCAGCAAGGGATTGCCTCGATTGAGGATGCGTACCGCCAAAAGGGGATCGACGATTATGTGATCGTTCAATTTTATTTGCCGGATCACTCCACTCCCGAGGAACGCCGTGACGCTCTGCAAGAGAGCGTTGCAAGTATGCTGAATGTTCCAAAAGCAGAGGTCTCTGCTTCCATACCCGAATTTTCGATTCCAGTACATGAATATATGGCGTATACTGCCGTGCAGATGCTTTCAAGAGACAAATGCCTACAGATAATTTCCTGTGATGAAAATAAGATAGAGGAAGCGCAGGAACTCCTCCCCTCCATGGATGACGAAGAGGCGCTGTGCTATTTGCATGAAAGCGTTGAATCCGCTGATCCATCCCCCAAGTGTGACGGTTACGAAATTGGATACCCGGCAAAGTTCAGCAAATTCTATGAGCATGAAACCTGTACTTCCCTTGGCATTGTTCGCCATGGTATCTTCCTGCGAAATACCTTGCTCACCGACGACATCATATATTCGGAGCTTCGGGGGGAAGACGGTTCAACCGGGCAGAAGTATAAAGAAACCGTTGACATGCGAAATTCCGCAGATGTAAAGAATTTGAGAGAAAATATCGCAGCCACACTTGAGGCCAACCCGGTATGGCGGAACCATATACTCCGGATTATCGAAGAGATCAAGTCTGAGTTCCCAGACTCAGAAATTGAGATCTCGATTTTTAATCCGAGCACCGGAGTCTTCACAATTTACTATGCACTTACAAAAGAGAATGGCTTTTTATATTTACCCAGCTACTCCATTCTCGTTAAAAATCCAGATGCGGTCCGACTATATTTTGGTGTACTGGAGGCAAGTGGATCGGCGCTGACCTTTCCGCTGCTGCTAAAAAAATACTATGATGGAGATCTTTTTGCCCTGCTGTTGACCACGACTTGGGGCGGAAAAGATGAGCGGGACAGCGATATTGTCGAAGACCTTGGCGCTCAGTACCGTTCATACTGGACTACTATATCAAACGGCGCGGCCACTGAATTTTTCACCCTTCGAGATGACAAATGGCGCCCCTGCAAAGCAGTTTCGCCACTTGCCCTGTTTGAAGACTATTTGGAAAAAAACCAGCGACTTGTAAATCAAATTATCTCAAGAATACAGCCTTGTGATATGGGTGCTTTTTTTGATCTGAATTCTGCCGATTCTATAGTAGAAGAATATGTCGATATGGTTACCGCTGAAAAAAGGAAAATTTATTATGCTGACGCTCCCGACGTCTGTGACATTTGCCAATGTACTCTGTCTGAGGAAAAATTTATGGTCGATGGAGAGGTTAAAGGGCGCGGCTTATGGGCCAATATGTGTGCAGACTGTTTCCGCGCATATGGGACCAAAATAGGCTGGGGGTATGGACAGTTATATAAGAGAGATGGGAACGGATGGCTCCTTGTCGGCGGTTTCTGCCCAGACTCAGAATCCATTTAGTTCCCATTGACTTGTTGCTACCCATTCAGCCCCTGTAACACCCAAAACACCGGCTCCCCGGCCCCTTCCAATGTCGTCACCGCCCCTTGTCTCAAGGTCAACCGCCAGAAAGCATCCTCGGGCAAATCCAACAGGACCAACAATAGCGCCTTCAAAATCCCCTCATGGGCCGTCAACAAAATCCTCTGCTCACCCGATACACGGCCTAACCGATCCGCTAGCTGACCCGCCCGCGCCAGCATCTGCCGAAAACTCTCGCCGCCGCCGGGGATCCCCTCCTTCCAGTCCGAACAGTAGGCGGCCCACGCCGCAGGGTCCTCCTCCGCAATCTGCGCCCAACTCTTTCCGGCCCAGGAGCCAAAGTCGGACTCCAGAAGCAACGGCTCAAGGACCAAGGGTGCGGATGCGTTTCGGTCTCCCCGCAGAATCTCCGCCGTCTGTACCGCCCTGGAAAGCGGACTCGACCATATTTGATCAACCTCGTCCTGCCAGCGTTCTGCCAGCGCCTCGATCTGCCGCCGGCCCGTCTCATTCATCGGCTCGTCCAGCTGGCCGCTATAGCACCCCAGCCGATTCCACTCTGTCTGCCCGTGGCGCGCCAAATACAGTTTCATCCCAGCCCCCCCAGAATTCGCACCGCAATCACGGCCACAGGGAGAACAATACATTCTGTAACTTCTAGGGAAGCGCCTAAAGTGTCCCCCGTCATACCGCCCAGCTTCCTGTAGATAAAGGCTCGAAAACAAAGGCCCGCCGCGATCCCAAAGGGAACCATGAGCCAGGCCATATACCCGCATAATCCTGTCAAAGCCAGACCTATGATAAGGGTCGCCGGAAGATTCATGGCATCCTTATGAGCGAAATACAGACCTCCCATGCCCGTCTTGCGCGCGTACTCCGAAATATAGATCAGGAGCGCCATGACAATGCGTCCCACAATGGGCGCGGCGACCACAGGGCCCAGCACGCGGCACCATATATCCATCCCATCAGCATATAGGCTCAGGCCACCGGCCAACTCTGTGTACATCATCCACTTACAGCCCAGGGCCATTAGCATACCCAGAACGCCAAAAGAGCCAATGCGGCTGTCCTTCATAATCTCCAGCATCCGCTCCCGGTCCCGCACAGAGAATACCCCGTCCCATGTATCGGATAGTCCGTCGAGATGCAAGCCACCTGTCATAAAAGTATCCGCAAGAACCGTCAAAAATCCCGCTGTAATGGGAGAAAAGACAAGATTGGCCAAGTAGAATACGAGACAATTGAACAGCCCGATTATAGCGCCGGCCACAGGGAAATATTTGACGCCCCTTGCAAAGATGGCATCGTCGCCCTCAATCACCCATGGCAAAGGCAGGCGCGTCAAGAATTGTAGCGTGAGCACCAGCGATTTCAACGCAGGTCTCCCCCTTTCACATACAGAGGGATCCCACTGACCATAAACACCACGTGGGACATTCCTTCCGCCAGCGTCTGATTGGCGCGCCCGGCCATATCCCGGAAAACTCGACCGAGAAGCCGCTCCGGCACCACGCCCATTCCTAACTCATTGGTCACCGCAATCACATGGCAGTCCGCCGCCCGGATTCCCTGAATCAGCCGGCTGGACTCTTCTTTTGCCATCCGGTCCAGCTCCTCTGTCTGGGACTTCTGAAGCGTATCCGGATCCTGCTCCCCAATGTGATCGAAC
>CAUFVC010000123.1:0-6508 GCA_959029275.1 uncultured Eubacteriales bacterium
GATTGGAGGGGTATCACATGTATACTCGGACGTACAAAGATAGGGACCAGATCTCCGTCCTCGGGCTTGGCTGCATGCGCCTGCCTCGGCTGGATCCCGAGACGCAGGAGATCGATTACGCGAAGGCGCAGGAAATTGTGGACTTTGCCTTTGCTTCGGGGATCAACTATTTCGACACGGCATATAAATATCATGACGGCGGCTCGGAAGTTTTTCTCGGCCGCGCCCTGAAAAAATATGACCGGTCCAGCTTTTATCTGGCGACGAAGATGCCCATATGGGAGGCGGATTCCCCGGACGCCATGCGGCGCATTTTTTATCATCAGCTGGAAAGGCTCCAGACGGACTATTTTGATTTTTATCTCTTTCACGCGCTGAATCAAGACAATTTTCGGAAATGTGTCGAATTCGGACTCTATGAATTTTTATCGGAGAAAAAGCGGGAGGGCGTGATCCGCAATCTGGGCTTTTCTTTCCACGATTCGCCCCAGGTTCTGGAACAGATTGTGAATACCTATGGGTGGGATTTCGCGCAGATTCAACTGAACTATCTGGACTGGGATATGCAGAATGCAAAACGGCAGTATGAGATCCTCACGGACCACCGCTTACCGGTCATCGTGATGGAGCCCGTGCGGGGCGGCGTTTTGGCGAACCCCTGTGAAGCGGCTAACGCGCTGTTTCAGGAGGCACGGCCCGGTCAGAGCATAGCGTCCTGGGCCATCCGCTTTGCCGCCAGCCTCCCCAATGTGATGACGGTCCTCAGCGGCATGTCCACCATGGAACAGATTGAAGATAACGTCAGGACCATGACGGACTTTGAGCCCCTTACGGAGGCGGACTATGAGGTTATTGACAGGGCCGTGGACGCATACCGAAAAAAGGATACCATCCCCTGTACTGGCTGTCGCTATTGCATGGACTGTCCATCGGGTGTGGAAATTCCGGCGGTATTCTCTCTCTATAATCAGTATGCCCTGAACAAAAATAGGGACGTCTTTAACGAGATGGACGAATCTGCACGGGCAGAACAGTGCATCGCCTGCGGGCAGTGCATGGAGCACTGTCCGCAATCCATTCCCATTCCGGAAAAGATGGCGATGATCGCAGAATTGATCCGCTCATGACGCAAAAAGAAGCCGTACAGTCCCCGGCTTCTTTTTATTGCTTACCCGAGCCGCCAGCGCGTCCACAGGATGCTTGTGGTTTTTTCGCCGTTGGGCACGCCATAATAGACTGTCAGAAGATCCCCGTTGGCCAGTTCCACACTGGCCGGATACCCAAGGTCTCCCTTGTACGGCCGGTCTGCGTCCTCCTCCCACAAAATGGAATCGATCTCCCAGCTCTGGGCTCCGTCCTCACTGATCATAACTCGAATTCCCGTTCGATCCCCCACACGCTTGCCGTATGTACACAGAAGCGCTCCGGAGGAGTGCAGCAACAGATGCGGCGGCGCCCCCTGCGCGCCTGTGGGCTGCGGTACAGTCCAGGTCTTTCCCCCGTCGTCGCTGGTGGACTGACAGATGGTAAAGATCTGCTCCTCACTGTGAACCCCTTGGACTCGAATATGTAGAACGAGACGCCCAGACGGGAGCTCCACAAGATGCGGCTCCGTAAAGATCCCCTCTGAAAGCTCTGGACACATGGCGACCTGCCCCACTTTGGCAAAGGTACGGCCATCTTGACTCCCGTACACGTGAATGGGATACGGCGCCCCCTGAGGGCTTGCGGGAAAGGGAGTCCCAGCGTAAAGCAGCGCTCCGCTCCGCAGCCGGATCGGTCCATGGGGCGCTGTGATAGGGACGAGAAATGGCTCTCCCCACGTCCGGCCGCCATCCTCACTGATGGAGACAGTGGAACCGCAATACCGCGCCTCCTGCTCCTCTGTGATCAAGGAAACATAGGCGCGGACTAGCTGCGCCTTGACGTCATCCCGCCCTTCTTTACACTGCCGCTGCATCTCCCGGGAGTTTGTGAAAGATGTCAGCAGCAGCCGGTTGTCACCTAGATTAACGATTCCCGCATCTCTGTCGTCCAGCGGCGTATTGATGGCCGTGACAGGGGCAGACCAGGTTTTGCCCTCATCCAGACTTCTCACCGCCAGCACCCGTCCAAATGGACAAACGTGCTCCAATCGATCCCCGGAGAAACAGGCCAATACACTCCCGTCATCGCAGCGGCAGATCGATGGCCACCCGTTGTACGAAAAGATGGCGTTCGGTTTTGTGTAGACGATTCCGTGGTCGACAATCACCACATTTTTCATGAGGATTCCCTCCTTAAGTTTTGTTTAGCTCAGTCTACAGGATTTTAGTGAAAAGATCAATAGCTTAGACGAATTTTTCCGTTGCTCTCTTGCCAACTTCGAACGATACGTAGTATACTAACATGTATATTCTATGAAAGAGGTCGAACCAATGAAAACGATGCAAGAACTTAGAACCCTTCTCACATCCATCGATCACAAAAGCTATCCAGCATACAAAGCTCTCCAGGGATCGTATCGGTATTCTGATTTTGTACTCTCCATCGATCACGTCCAGGGGGACCCCTTTGCGGCGCCCTCCTGTGTAAGCGTCATTGTCCCCATGACATTTCCCGCCGATTTCCTATCTCCCTCCTACAAAAAGATTGCACTCCAGGATCATCTGCTCCGCCTGTTTTCAAAAAAACTGGACTCCTATGCTTTTCGGGCAAAGGGGTCCGGAAAAAGTGGATTGCTGAGCTGTAGCCGATGTGGACAGCAGATCTTGGAGCGCACGTCCTGTTCGATCACGGGTGAGGGCGTGCGACTCCGCTTTGAAATCGGCTTTCCAGCCAATGGCCGCACCATCAATGCTGCGGAGCTGGCCAAGATTCTGTTTGACTTTTTGCCTGTCTGCGTCCACTCGACTCTCTTCTACCGGCAACTGGATGCCAAGGCGGTCTCCGATGTGTTGAGCCTGGCGGAGGATCAGGCTTATATCCGCCAAGAATTAGACCGTCGGGATCTGATCGCATTTGTGGGAAATGGGTCCATTCTTCCGCGGGAAAGCGGAATTTCCCAGAAACCCTTACCTGGCGCCATTCCTTTCACCTCGCCTCCCTCTATGGAGATCTCCCTATCCCTTCCCAGCGGTAAAATAATACAGGGGATGGGCATTCCCAGGGGGATCACCCTTATCGTAGGCGGCGGTTATCACGGAAAATCGACTCTCCTCAAGGCGCTGGAAACCGGTGTCTATAACCATATCCGGGGAGATGGCCGCGAATATGTCATCACCGCTTCGGACGCAATGAAAATTCGCGCTGAGGATGGCCGCAGCATCCGCCAGATGGACATTTCGCTCTTCATCAATCACCTTCCCGGCGGTATGGATACCACCGCATTTTCCACGCAGGATGCCAGCGGAAGTACCTCTCAAGCGGCCAATGTGATGGAAAGTATCGAGAGCGGTGCGTCGGTTCTCCTGTTGGACGAGGATACCTCGGCGACGAATTTCATGATCCGGGATGAACTAATGCAGCAGGTGATCCATCGGGATCAGGAACCCATTACCCCTTTTCTGGAACGCGCGCGGCTATTGTACGAACACTTTGGCGTCTCCATCATCCTTGTAGCCGGCAGCTGCGGAGCTTTCTTCCACATTGCAGACACGATCCTCCAGCTGGATTCCTATCAAACCTATGAGATCACCCACAAGGCCAAGGAGATCAGCGCCAACTACCCCTGGACGCCTTCCGCCCCTCCCTATACGAGTCCGTGCCCGCCTCGAATCCCCTGCCGCTCGCCTAAAATTGCCCAGGAAGACCGCCTAAAGCTTCGAATTCAAGGTACGGATGGAATTGTCCTAGGCCATGAAACCGTGGACCTGCGGTGTGTGGAGCAACTTATAGACGCAGAACAGACGGCGGCTCTTGGATATCTCTTTCTCTATGCCTGCCGCCATCTCTTCGACGGGCAAACGCCTCTCCCCTCCATTGTCCGCACGCTGTATGACGAAATCCAGAGTCGAGGAATGGCGCACATGGTGGAATCGAAGTGGATTCCCAATCCAATGGCACTCCCCAGGCCACAGGAGTTTTTCGCCTTTGTCAACCGATACCGCGGCCGCCTCTTCCTCTAACTCGCTTATACCTGTATCCGTTCTTGAACTGTCGTCGGACTGGCAAAGAGAATTCGTCCGCCCTGACATTTCACGTTCACACTCTGTCCGTCCACCTGCACCGCGCAGATTTCTCTTGTGATGAAGGGTAGCTGCAACTCCCGAAGGGTTACCTGGCCCTTGATGACCCGGATCAAGACCTGCTCTCCTTCAATCTGCACGTTTCCCCATGCGCTGTCTAAGCTCCAGATGCATCGAAACGCTTCCTTTTTTAGGATGGGATTGAATCCTATCACACCCTTTGGCATATCAAATATAAAGCCTGAGAAAATGGGAATCATGGAATAACTCGCCATGGAGCGGGCGTAGTTGTTGCCACATTCGATTTCATTCCATGGATTTCTTTTTTTGCCATCATACCGGTCTCGTATCATGGTCACGATCTCAACGCCTTCCTCAACCATGCCTTCGCTGATCATCAGGGCCGCCAGCTGGTATTCAAACCCGTGCATTGTCTCCTGGCAGTAGGGGATTGGGATCGCCGGCTTCTCCGTCCCCTCAGGATACTCACAGATCACAGCTCCCCCTTCATCGTTGATGCAGAACAGCCGCCACGGGTTATAGAAGTCTCGCATGGAATGTTTTACATTCTGCTGATACAGGCTGCTCAGCGCTGTTCTTACGTGATCTTTGTCAAAAATTGAGCCAAGGCCAACTATGTTGGCGTGCCATTGGGCGCAGAGTTGGTCGATCTCACAGCCTTCGCCAATCTGATATTTTATTTCCCCTACTTCCTGATTCCAGTACGCCTCTGCTCCTTCATAGGGCTCTAAAACGGATGCGTCCTTCAGGTCAATCTGCTGTATGTAATAGCGCCCGTTGAATAGATGCTCTTCACTCCAGGCTCGTCCTTTTTCAAACAGCTCCTTGTATTCGTCGGCGCTATCCTCCTCGCCCAGATATCTCGCCATTTCCTCTGCGGCCTTGAGCGCCGCAAGATAAAAGCCTTCCAGCCAGGAGCTGGGACCGAAGAGCTCCATATCGAGCGTGTGGTGCTGGCGTCCCTCCAGGACGCCATCTCTGTCGCGATCCCACCGGTCCTCGTTGTCCTCACTCCACGCATATTCTAAAGACTTCTTGACAGCTGGCCAGATTTCCTTGAGCCAATGGTCGTCGCCGCTGATTTTCCATTCCCGGTAAACCTTCACGATACCGCCCATCTGTCCATCTACACAGGCGCGGAACGTTCCTCTCGGCCTCCCTAGCGGAAGCAGCATGCGAAATTGCATCCGCCCGTTTTCATCCTGATTGTAGTGGTAATCCAGGCTGCGAATCGACCGTTCCAGCTTCGGAAATAAATATGGCAATACATAGGCATAATTCCAAACATGGGTACAAGTTCCCTCACACGATCCTGCATCCTTGCGGAGCCCTTCCCAACCATAGATTGAGCCATCCTCTAATCTGAGGACCGTTGCTGTCTTTATGACAGACATTGTAGCAGAGATGGCTTCGATGATAGCCTCGGGCAGGCTCGATGCGTATAGCTCGTCTTTAAATCGCTTTGTCTCCCCATAGAGCCGATCCCAATTGGCAAGCCCATATGCCGCGCTTTCCCGCGCATTTGAAAATAGAACGGCGTAATAATTTTTCCACATTATATGTTGATACTCGGGGGCCCAGTAATTATAGTTGTTGGGATAGTGCCAGGTTAAGATGAATCGAATTCGCACTGATTGTCCGGCGGGGACCGTTTTCCTTACACAGAGAGTTCCATGATCTCTGTCGCCCGGTTCTTCGTATGACCGGACTTTTAATGTGCTCTGCTCCGTAAAGTTGCGCCAATACGTTTCCAGACTGTCTGACCAGCCGCCCCGATACCAATATTCCTGATAACTAATCTCGCCATCCGCGTCCGTTGCCAGACAAAGCTCGCCAAACTGTGGGTGGTCCTCCGCGTACTGCGTCGTTAAAAAGCGCAGTTCTTTTTCTACAAACTGGTTTCTTCCCTTTGAGGCTGGGTTCTGCACTGTAAAAGCTGCGGAATATTGAAGTTCCTCTCTGTCATCATTTTGAAACTCTATTTCTATGAAGGCCGCTGGTATGCTTGAATCCGCATCATTTAAAGGAATGAACGGATTGAAGGCCCGCAGAGTCACTTTTCCGGGAAAATGAGCGTCTTCAAACTGGATTTCTGCCAATGGGAATTCTCCCTTAAAAATGCATTTTTGAAAATGAGGAAATCCCGCCATACTTGTGTTTTCCAGGCCCATCCCGGATGGCCCGCTGTATCCCTTGTTCACATCACCGTTAAGCACGCGGGCATCCAGAAGCTTCCCCTGCCTCTCCGCTTTCACGGCTATATGACTGTACCCATTGTACGATTCCTTGTTGGGACGATTGAAAATCTCCCAGTCGATCAG
>CAUFVC010000124.1:0-6506 GCA_959029275.1 uncultured Eubacteriales bacterium
CGAGGGGCTGCCTCGCGTGATTTTGGAAAATCATTTTGAGACAGCCCCTTTTTAAACCCTCCTAATGTTCGATAACCCGCTCCAGGTCATCCACAATGTCTTTGCACAGGGAACCTTTAATCGAGTTTCGGCCCATGAGATGCAAAACCGGGCAGAACCGCGTGATCCCTTCTGCGACTTTTAAGCTTCCCAGAACCGTCAGCCACCCGGAATCCTTTTTCTGCCCCATGGACAGAAGGGTAAAACCCAGCGTTATCCGCATGAATGCGTCGACGATCCCCACATTTGTCTTCACTTTTTTCTTCATACGCCTTTCCCTCATTTCACAACCATTTTCATTTTGCCTTCGTCCTATAGCCTCCCCGTTCTCCCCAAAATTATTCTCGCTCCGGCCTTTACTTTATTGTACTAATATGGTAGAATAGTTGTGCGATATCGTAATAGCGCAATCACTACATATGTGGAGGAGAACTCATGAATAAGATTAAAAAAGCGCTGGCGCTCTGCCTGGCCTTGGGCTTGATGACCGCCTTGGCGCTGACTGGATGTAAGAGCAAGTCTGGCGACAAGCTTGTTGTGGGGCTGGACGACGGATTTCCGCCCATGGGATATCGGGATGACAACGGCAATCTCGTGGGCTTCGACATCGACCTGGCAAAGGAAGTCGCCAAGCGTCTGGACATGGAGGTTGAATTTAAGCCCATCAACTGGAATACAAACGTGCAGGAAGTGGACGCGGGAAATGTGGACTGCCTCTGGAACGGCATGACCATCACACCGGAGCGCGAGGAAAAGCTGCTCCTCAGCTCGGCCTACATGAAGAACAATCAGGTGCTGGTTGTCAAGAGCGATTCCGACTATCAGACCAAAGACGATTTGAATGGCAAGGTCCTGGCTCTTCAGGCTGGTTCCAGCGCCTACGACGCCTTCAACGACGAGGCCAACGCGGACTTCAAAGAGTCTATCTCCCAGGTTCTGGAATACGACAACAATGTGAAAGCCCTACAGGATCTGGAAGCCGGCGGCTGCGATGTGGTACTGGTCGATGAGGTTGTCGCCAACTATTATGTGACAAAATTGGGAGGACCCTACCGTGTCCTGGACGGATCGCTGGCGGCGGAGGAATACGCCATCGGCTTCAAGAAAGACAACACGGAATTAAAGGATAAAGTCGAAAAGGCACTGAAAGAAATGGCTGCCGACGGTACTCTGGCAAAAATCTCCAACGAGTGGTTCGGCCACGATGTAACCGTAATTCAATAAGCTTGTGAAGGGCGCTGTCTGTTGTTTTTTCAGACTCGCCCTTTTCTCTACTACTCGGGAGGTCGTATCGATATGCTGGATCCTTTGATTCAATTTTTTAAGGGTTTGCCGAGCTTACTCCTGCAACTATGGAATGGATATCTCGTCACCCTGTCCATCTTTTTTCTCACATTGCTCTTTTCACTTCCCCTAGCGCTTCCTGTGGCTCTAGGCCGCATGTCGAAGCATCGATGGGTGCGCAAGCCTGTGGAATGGTTTCTGCTGGTGATCCGCGGCACGCCCCTCATGCTTCAGCTCATTTTCGTGTATTTCGCTCCCTACTATCTATTCAAGCTGCCGCTGGCCGGATACCGGTTTCCGGCGACAATCATCGCGTTCACTCTCAATTACGCCGCATATTTTGCGGAGATCTACCGGGGCGGGCTGGAAAGCATTCCGAAGGGACAACATGAGGCGGCCCACGTCCTCGGCTACAGCAAATCTCAGACTTTCTTCCGCATCATACTCCCGCAGGTGTGCAAACGGATTCTCCCACCCATGTCCAATGAAGTGATCACGCTTATCAAGGATACGGCGCTGGCCCAGACCATCGCTGTCTACGAAATGTTTCGGATCGCGGAGACGGCTGTCACAGCCCGGGCTTCGCTGACTCCTATTATCATCGCGGGCATATTCTATCTCATCTCCACCTTTTTTATCACACGCCTATTCAATTTTGCTGAGCGGAAACTCAGCTATTATCAATAAGGAGGTCCCTGTCCCATGCCGGTATTAGACGTACAAAATGCCAAAAAGGCCTTTGGCGACAATGAGGTCCTACACGACATTTCCTTTCATGTAGACCAGGGGGAGGTCGTGGCGATCATCGGCCCTTCCGGTTCCGGCAAATCCACTCTTCTGCGCTGCTGTACCACGCTGGAAACGCTGGATGGCGGGAGCATTTACTATGGGGAGGACGCCCTTGTCCAGGCGACAGCCTCAGGCGGCTGTGCCTACTCCGACAAGGAGACGCAACAGCGGATCCGCCGGCGCTTCGGCCTGGTCTTTCAGAATTTCAATCTCTTTCCCCATTTCTCTGTGATGCAGAATCTGTGCGATGCCCCCGTCCACATTGCCGGCATCGGGAAGGAGCAGGCCCGCGCCAAAGCAGCGGAGCTTCTGCAAAAAATGGGACTGGCGGATAAGGCCGACGCATATCCCTGCCAGCTGTCCGGCGGTCAACAGCAGCGCGTGGCGATCGCCCGGGCCTTAGCTCTGGACCCGGAAATTCTATTCTTCGACGAACCGACCTCAGCCCTCGACCCGGAGCTCACCGGTGAGATCCTACAGGTCATGCGCCAGCTGGCCAATGAACATATGACCATGGTGGTCGTCACCCATGAGATGATCTTTGCCCGGGATGTGGCGGACCGGGTCATCTTCATGGACAAGGGCTTCATCGTGGAGGAGGGAGATCCGCGCCAGGTTATCGATCATCCGGTTCAGGAGCGGACGAAAGCTTTTTTGAAGCGAACTCTGGGCGCCTCCAAGGGATTGGACCAGGCTATGGAATAGCCTACCCCTCCGGCTTCCTCAGCTTTTGAATGATACTCCGTCCCAACTGTGTCACCCTGGCCAGCTGTGCGACGGATACCTTGTCGTCAAATCGAAGCTTGGCCAGGATGGCGTCCCGCATGTCGGCAGGCATGTAGCGCAGCTCCTCTATCGCCTTTCCCCCCAGGCGATTCAACAGCAGGGCCCGAACCTCCCGGTCCGTCTTTCCAAATCGGGGCGGCACTTCCTCCAGATATACAGCGGGTTCCGGCACCTTCATATAGTTCTCATAGGGTCCCCAGTAGTGGAGACGGTCCAGAATCGCTTCTGAGTCGATAAAGCTATTCTGGTACAAGTATAGGCGGTAACTGCTCCACAGGTACTCCTCCATCTCTCTGACGAGCCCCACTCTGACAGGCTCCTGGTGAATGAAGCGGGCGACCTGGAGAATCTGGCTCTCATCCTCTAGCGGCTCGCTCATGTACCGCCCTCTGAACACGGGGCCCTCCACTGTGTGATTCATCTTGTACCAGTGGACAAAGCTGACTCCCACTCTGCGCATGAAGCTGGAAATATCGATCTCACCCTCCTTCAGCAGCAGGTGGGCGTGATTGGGCATGATGCAGTATGCGTAAAGCCGCATGTCAAAACGCTCCTTAAAGCGCAGCACGATATCGAGATATAGGTCTTTGTCCTCATTCTCCTCAAAGATCTTCTGGTGATCCAGTCCTTGCACCACCACGTGGTGTATTCCGCTCTCTTCTCTCGCCCTCGGCGTCCTAGGCATCGTTGCAGTGCTCCTTTCTACCCTTTGATTCCTGACGGGTTAGTTTTATTGTAGCGGATTTGCCATTGGCTTACCAGAACATAACATGTCAAAAAATGGGTAAAATTTGACCTACTATGTCAAATTCTGTCTTAATAATATGAACAAATATGTCGAATTTTTGTTCAAAAAGGGACCGCTGCCATTTTTGCAGCGATCCCTTTCTTGTCTTTTCCACTCTCTTTACTGCACCAGCTCCATCGGCCGCCATTCCTTTTTCCCATTTTCCCATGGCAGGAAATGCGGATCCATGACTTTCCCCCACTGATCATGGGGCGTGATGTGGGTGGTTAGACACCCTTGGTATTTCTCCGTCTCTGGCTCAGTGGGGCTTTCCAGGTACATCACCAGCCGGTTGCCGCTGATAAAAATAATCCCGTACTTATCTCCGTCTCCCGGCATTTCCTCCTGGTACTGGTAGTGATAATAAATGTAGCTTGCCGCCATATCCGGCCGGACATAGTTTATCCGGAACTCCGGGGTCTTTCCCTGGATTTTCCGCTGCCAATGCTCTTGGGAGAGCGGCCTGGAATAGTGGAATATTTCCATCATTCTCTGCCAGCAGCGACCGTCGGGATATGGCTTCAGCGCCCCCTCCGCCACAGTCTCCGGCTGCAAATCCTCTACCTGGGCTTCATAGTATAAAAATACAAGCCCATCCTTCTCCGCCATCGAGGCGTGTTCTGCGCCGCTGTTCTCCCTCAGCGCCACCGGGCCATCCGAATAGCCCTGATACATAAACCGATACACCATCGTCTCATCCTCCTCTGTTCTATTTAGGGTCTACCTCATCCACTGTAGTCCGATACAGCAGGTCTGTGGCAAATCTGCCATCTGTATTTTTGAATACCAGGCGCAGCCGCACATCCTCCTCACCGGCACGGACGAGAAGGAAGACCCGATTGATCCCATTTTTCAAGATGACTCTGCTATCGCTGACACGCACGCCGTTGAGATAGAAAGCGCAGTCCGAATTGGACTCTAAGCAGGCGAGATATTCTGAATCCGCCCCGCACAGCCCGTGGACAAAACAGGTCACAAACATGATCCGGCCGGCGCTTCCCGTCAGCGTTAAAAATCCATCCCTCGAGTCCCTCTCAAATTTCTTCATCCAGCCGTACAGCCCCTCCCCCAGATTGTTCAAGCTGAATTCCGGATCCGAATAGTATTGCAAGGCTCTATCATAGTCCTCATACGGCTCGTAGGGCAAGGCAAGCATGCTTTCCACCGCATACCGCCCAGCGCCCTTGACGATCTCCATCTCTCCGTCGTCAAACTGCGCCCCCAGATTGGCCAAAAGCCGCGTATAAACCCGGACCGATTTTTCATCCCCGGCATCCACAAAAAACTGAGACATCACAATGGAATCCACCTTGGCCATATAGCACCGGGGTTGCTCCGCCAGCTCCTTTTTGTAGGCAACCAGCGCCCGCTTACAGTATTCTGCCGTATTGCCGTCGATAAACAGGTCATCCCAGATTGTGCCCTCCACGCTCTCGGCAAGCTTCGCCGCCCCGGGGACGGATATGGCGGTTTCAGCCACAAAGCGGTTTGTCACCTCCCGGGGCGACATTCCGACCTTATCCATGCCGAACAGGTCCACCACCGAGATCCCACACAGCTCCGCCGCCTCACCGGCCGGCCAAATCTGATACGTCGGGCGGCTTTCGGTGGTCACGGTCCGCCCTGTCACCGCGGACAAGAAGCTGCCGTCGCGGGCGGGAAGACAGAGAAGCTTCCCTCCGCGCTCTACAAATTCACGGATCGCCCTCTCCCGTCCGGCAGCGGCCGAGGGCGATACGATTAACAGCCCCACAGTCTCCCAGTCAAATTCATCCTGATAGACCAGACCTAGGGCATCCAAGAATTGCCTCTCCGCTGCTCCGGCAATCACACCGGTGTCCGCATACCCATAGGTTTTCGTGTCCAGATAGGACAGCATATTCCGCACCAGCACGCACGCCTGCGGCACCTCCGCAAAATGCTTCATCACCTCAAGCTGGCAGGCGAGAACCGCCCCCTGCCCCTTTTTGTATTCCAGCAGCGGCGTCCACAGATCCCCACCGTCGTTGAAATCGCCAAAGCTGCATTCCAGAAGGATGTGAAAATCGCCGTGCTGCGGTTTCTCAAAGGCGCTGTTGATAAAAGAGTCCGGGCCGTATTCGCCCGCGTGGGGTAACCAGCAACTAAAATCGTCATTGCTCAGCCCTTTCAGCGCCGGGTGAGAATACTCACTGGCATGGGCGCGCAGAAATTCTTTTTTATTGATGGTCATACTGCCAAAAGAAAATCCCTCTTGTTCCAGGATCAGGATGCGCCCGCCGCCCATCATAAAGCGGTACAGCCCGCTGTGCAGATCCGCTTCCTGCTCTTCCAGCCCACTGCCGAGAACAAGAATGCGCTCCGGCCCTGCCTCCTGGATCGACCTCACCCGCCGGCAGTTTGGCGCCAGCCTGCGGATGATCTCATAGTCCGTCTCATTGCCAAAATAGCATACCGCAGCCTGGACCGCCGGTTCTGTCTTCAGCTCTGCCGGATAGACGGAATAGTCCCGATGGAGCGTGAACATAAGCTGTTCCCCGTGATACAGCTCCGCCGTCAGAGAAAGCGCCGTCCTCTCTGTGCATTTTGCAGGCCGAATGCTGATCCCAACCGAAACGTACTCGCCCGGCTCCTGGGTAAAACGTTGGCTCTCCTCGAAGACTACATGGGAGCCCTGGACCGCCCGCATTTTCAGTGTAACTTGCTGACGGCGCAGCGTATCGTTGTAGACATCCAGCGTTCGGTCAATCGGTTTGTCATCGTAGAAAGAATGGTCATACTCCCGCGGGATGATGGTCACGGGCCGCATCCCTTCCACCGCATATTGGCACGTCACATTGGG
>CAUFVC010000125.1:0-6504 GCA_959029275.1 uncultured Eubacteriales bacterium
TTTATCATCCAGTTGAAATCGCTCTAGCAACCGATCCGCCTTTTCCTCCCACCTGTCAATGCGGTACGCTCTTGCCATGAATTCAAGATGCTCCCGCACAGTCAGCAGATCATACATGGCGGGCATCTCCGGGATATATCCCAACAGCCGCTTCGCCTCCATGGATTTGTTGGGATATCCACAGATGGAGATAAGGCCTTGGAACCGCAGCAGACCCGCGATGCATTTGACGACGGTGGATTTTCCCGCGCCATTGGGCCCTAACAGAATTCCAATTTCTCCGGCTTCGACCCGAAAAGTCACATCCTGATTGGCCACTGTGTTTGCATACTGTTTGGTAACCTTCTGTACTGATAGCATACGAATAACCCCCATCCTCATTAACATTGGTTCATTACTTACGTAACTAACTATAACACCATAACAATATTTGTCAAGTTCCTCCACCAAAAAGAGACGCCTGTCAACAAGACAAACGCCTCTCGGCCCTGTTCCACAAAAACACGCTTTACTTCTCACGATACCGCTCGTCTACCCGGGCGGAATACTCCTCCCAGATAGCCCGTATCTCCTCCCAGTCCTTTTGAGTCAGAGCCGCTTCCTGCGTCGAGGATAGGCGGTACAGATCTGGAACGCCCAATGTGGGGGCCAGGCGCATATAGCTCATAGCGGCCCGACGGCTCCCATAGCCTGCGCTATCGGTATCCAGAATAACTCCCGGCATAACAGTTTCATAGATTCTCTTGCGAAATGTCATTGTCTTTCGAATGCACCGCTGTGTCATGTTATAATCGTGGAGCCTAGCTTGATCGACGACTTCCGCGAAATACGGATGCGCGCAACTACAGTTGATCAGCGCGTCCGGCTTTACCTTCTTGGTCTCATCAAATATGATCTGAAATAGACGCCGGATCATCTCTACGCCGTAGACACCGGGCTCATGGGCGCTAACTGGAACTCCAACGGGCAAGCAGTTGGCAAAGTCAATCTTAAATCCATCACAATTATAGCAGCCGTCCTCGGAAGACAGCAGTCTATGAATCGTCCTCTTCAACCTTTCCTGATATTTGGGGCTTGTGGGATCTGCTGCCACCGGCTGGCTCCACACGGACATGCATTCATCCGCATCCAACCCTTCCGCGCTCCAACATTTAAACCACAGGACGACTTTTCGCCCCTTTTGATGCTCCTGCTCAACGAATTCACGCAGATCAGGCCATTTATCCAAGTCCGGCAGAGCCGTTCCATACTGTTTCTGCCATTTGTCATCAATGATTATGGCGGTAGGCTTCAAGCCCAACTCGTCCAGCCGCCGCGACATGCGGGTATAGTCCTCCTGATTGGCCCGGTCATAGACATTGCCACCCATCGCCATCTGTTCGCCCCAGCCACAGAAAAAAGGGCCGTACCACCAGCGCGGCTCGTGGCCTCGCACGCGGGGCTTGCATCCGCCAACCGAGTAGTGCCAGTCACTGTAGACTTTGAGCACTTCCCACTCTGTATTGCCAGGACAGCCAAGGATGCCGGGCAACTCCCACTCTCCGTCCACCCAATGATTTCCATAGAAATCCGTTGCCAGACAGAATCGATTTTGCCCGGGAATATACTGAAAATGGTCAAAGTTATAGTCTCCCCTGTTTCCGATCAGCCCTAAGCCAAACCAGTCCTGCCCCTCGTCGAGACAGAAAGGATAGACGAACAAAGGGGGGACAAAATATATCGATGTGATATCGTTGGGCTCTGCCATGGTATACTCGTGATGCTCATGGCTGATGATCGAAACAGGCCAAAAATATCCGCTGGTCTCGTAGCGCGCGCCATCCTTGGGATCCGATCTGCGCCCGGAGAAATACCGCACGCCATCCGGCTTTCCCTTTCCAAAAACTTTTACATGATACGTGAAAGTCGTGTCCCCGCACCGCAGCCGATATTCCTTTTTGTTCCACAGACTACTTTTGGTTGAAAAAACGAGATCACTGCCCTGCCGCTCTAAGGTCAGCCATTCCTCATCCACATCTTGTTTCCCATCGGACGGCACAGCGGAGCGAATCGGAAGATCAAAATACCGCTCTCCATTTCGAAATACCGTAATCTCTTCACCGTGTACCGCTAGGCTATAGTTTTGCTTATCGATGGTCATCATTTTCCACACCCTCTTTCTGTTGATTGCGGTTGCGCCTGAACGTATCCGCGCTAGAGGCTATTATACTATACTCGTCCGTTGAAGACAAGGAAAAGATGACCATTTCTGCGTCTTACCCAAATAACTCTTGCCACCACTCAATCAGCTTGAACTTGATTTTTACGCTCCAATTCTCCTCCTCATAGTGGATCAGCTCGTTCTGTTCCTCCGTCAGGATGCCGTCCAGTTGTTCCTCCTCCTCCTGGGGTAGCTGATCCTCGCTCTCATCCACGAAACACAGGGGCGGAAACATAACACACCACCAATTATGCCCTCTGGCCTCTCCGATTTGGATTCGAAGCGCTTCATAAGTGCCGGCGGGTAGGCTAATATTTCCATACCGCTTCGTAGGAAACCGGGAGGGCTCCAGAGAAACGGTTACGTCTGCGTCGCATCCCTCCTGCCGCAGCGTGGACAGCGCAACCTGTCTGATGCGCGAAAGATTTTGCTCTAAACTCTCTCTCGTCTCGTCTAGACTTGTGGACGATTCCAGGTAAACGCGCATATCCTCCAGAACGGCATCCCGGACCTTTAACTTCAAAGCCTGGTCTTCATCCGAATCGCTGTTGGCTAAAACATGGAAGCGAATAAATTGTGAGGCAAGCTCCCTCTGGGTCGATTCGGCATAACAGGCAATCGCTGTACCGAACACAAAAACCACACTGCCACAGATCAGAGCCGCGATCCACACATTGCGCTTTCTATCTCGTAAAAACATATAGAATCGGTCCAAGGCCCGGAGTAACTTGCGCTTCCAGCTTTTCATTTTCAATCGCTCCTTGTCTCATTGGTTTATACCAAAAGGATACCCAAAAGACAGTAGGCCTATACCCTTGCTCTGCAATTTTTATTTTGTAATCCCAATGCGCCGGACTGTCACCTCCGCGTCCACTGCAAAATCAGCGTTTAAAAAGATATCCTGCCACCGATCCCGCGTCTCTAGATACAGCTTTTTATTCTGAAATTTCATGTCCTCGTTTAACCCACAGATATCAGCTTGATAGACCGTTTGCATGGCCTCCAGCATCGCCGTCACATCGGACTTGATTTGCTCCGAAGCCAGCGTCTCGATCTCATTTCGAATGGATTCCTCCGCAAGATCGTCGCCGCGGTCAAAGGCATATTCACCAATCTTCGCGTTAGCTTTGATGGAGAGGGAGATGGTCAACCGCCCTTCCGGGTCCATGGCATAGCCATATTTGCATTTGGACTCATCGATCTCCATGCTGACGACGCCGTGGCTCAGAGATAGCGGGTATTCCAGGCCCGTGGTAAAATTCCGGAGCCAGCTATACCGCTCCATGTCTTTTAACTCCATGATGCCGGAATTTAGCCCATCCTTCAAGACCATAGCGTTCTCAATGGATATTTCCTCTTCCTCCAACAGGACCATCGGGAGCAGAAAATTGATCTCCTCCCCGTTCATCTTGCCGATAAATTCCTGAAGGGACACTTCAAAATGGCGGATAATACTGCTGGCATTATTTTCGTAGATTCCGCTGATGTACTGGCCCACCGCGTTGGCATCCGTGGTAGGCGCCTCCAGGACATCAGCCGCTTTTCCCTTTGCAGCCAGGACCGGAATCTTTTTGGAGTATTGGGCGTTGCGGTCAACATGGTTGGCCAGCTGCTTCAGCTTATCCGTATCCTGGAATAGGCTGTCCCCCAGCACAAGGGCCTCCATATGCTCAAAATTCAGTTCCTTGTTGAGCCTAGTCGTCAGCTCCTTGTAAGCGCCGGTGATGGTTTCCGCGCTGGCGGTTTTTGTATACTTCGCTTCATCCTGGGCGCCTCCCTCCTTTCCCGTGTAGACGGGCAAATTCGGAATCACGCAGGTGACAGTGTACCGCCCATCCTCCTCCATGTCGATGCCGAGCGCGATGACAAAGGCCAACTCGTTGATCTCGATCTTATCCCAGCATCCTGTCAACAGAAGAAGCGCCATGGACAAAGCCAGCAGTCTCTCAATACGATTGATCATATCCATCCTCCTTTAGCCCTCGCCCCTTGCTGATCAGCAGCAGGAGAAGCGGAATCGGAAGCAAAAATAGAATTCCTGTCCAAAAGTACACCGCATCCATCCAGGCAAAGGTTTCCATAACCCCCTGCGGCAAAAAGGACAGAATAAAAATAACCGGGACAAGGGGAAGCAAAAACTTTCGATGGCTGCGCTTGCGAAAGATCTTTTGAAGGATGATGCCAGCAAAAAACACATATTCATTGATCAGCGTGAATTCTGTTAAAATCCAGAATACCATCATTAACGCATCCTGCCGTTCAATTTCCAGGATGGGGATATCGATGATCTGCATCAGGTTCATGACCGGCCACAGGCTCTCCACCGTCCCCGTTTCCCCAAAGCTGCCCATGGTCAAGAAGAATAGCAAAATATCCACAATCCCCACGAGGAGCACGGCCAAAATCACGGACCGCCCCACATGTTTGCGCTGGTCTTTTGCCAGAAAACTACCTCCCATGAGCAGTAGAATCAGGACGGAAAATTTCATGGAAATCTGCACGCTGCCTGTCACAATTTGCTTGGGCGATGCGGTGAAAACCGGACCCAGATTGTGAATGTCCACCTGTGGGATGGCAAATAAAATCAAGATTATGATGGGAATAAATATTAGAAAAATAAAAATCTCCGCCATCCGAGCCCGGCATTCATACCCTTTTCGCGCGGAATAGACCACTGTCAGCAGCATCGTTGCTGTGATAACCCCTAACGGGGTCCGATTTAGCAGCGTCTGTTTCACAATCTCGCCAAACATTCGAAGCTCCAGGGCGGAAAAGACGATGAGCAGCCCGCAGAGGATGAGGCTGATTGCAATGGCAACGGGCTTTGTCACAATTTTTTCCGCAAATTCCACAAAGGTACTGTCTGGAAAGCGCTTCGTCAGCCGCGTTATGACAAAGACAAACAGACAGGCCAGCGCCACGGCTCCCAGTATGGCAATCCAACCGTCTGTCCCCGCCGCTTCCGCCCCATAGCGGGGCAGCGTCAGGCTCGTCGTGCCGAATAGATTGATAATCAGGAGGGTACAGAGCTGATGCCTTGAGATCTTGTCGTTATTTTCAATCATCCTGCCTCGACTCCTCCCGCGCATCCAGCTCATCGGTTTTCGCCGCATCCCAATTCTCGCGCTCACTCCAGGTATCCACCCGTGAAAACAGCCGTTTCCGGTGTCCGGGCTGGGAGTAGATGGGCCGGCGCTTCATGGTAAAAATGGGCATCCGCACAATGGAATCTTTCAAATCCTCCCCCCGATTCACACCGCGGAAGGCAAACGGCGATAGATATGGAATCCCGAAGCTCTTTAGCCCGGTCAGATGGATCAGAATGGTGACCATGGCCAGCATGAACCCATACAGTCCGAGTATGGCAGACAGAAAAATGATCCAGTATTTGCACAGCCGGATGGCGGACACCATGCTATCATTGGGAATGGAGAAGGAGGCAATGGCGGTGATGGATACTACGATGACAACAATCGGGCTGGCGATATTCGCTTCCACGGCTGCCTGTCCGATAATCAGTCCGCCCACGATCCCCACCGTGTGGCCGACTGCGGTAGGCAGACGGAGCCCCGCCTCCCGCAGCAGCTCAAAGGCGAGCTCCATAAGGATAACCTCCACCGTCGCATAAAAGGGAACCCCCTGCCGCGAGGCAGCGATGGAAAAAATCAGCGACGATGGCACCATGGCGGGGTGAAATGTGGTCAACGCGATATACAAGCCTGGCGTACACAAGGCTAAAAACATGGCGATATAGCGAAGCACCCGGATGAAGCTGGAGATGCCCCAGCGATTATAGTAATCTTCTGACGCCTGGAGAAAACTGTTGAGGGTCGCCGGCAGGATCAAGACAAAGGGCGTCGTATCCACGACAACGACAATCCGCCCTTCCAAAATGGCGGACGCCGCTTTATCCGGCCTCTCTGTAAATTGTAGCTGGGGAAAGGGGGAGTACCATTTATCTTCAATCAACTGCTCGATGGTGCCCGTCTCCATGACGCTATCAATGTCATACAGGCTAAGCCTCCGTTGAACCTCCTGCAAGATATCGGGGCGCACCAGGTCTTCCATGTACATCAGGGCAATGTCTGTCTTTGAGCGGACTCCCATCTGCTTTTGTCTGACCTTTAAGCGGGTATCCCGAATCCTGCGCCGTATGAGGATTGTGTTGAATCGAATCGTCTCGGAAAACGCTTCTTTAGGCCCGCGCACCACCTTTTCCGTCTCCGTCGTTCCCACGCCCCGGTTGGGCCACGCTCTTGTAGCCACGATCAACGCTTTGCTGGAATTTTCTATAAAGAGGATCG
>CAUFVC010000126.1:0-6467 GCA_959029275.1 uncultured Eubacteriales bacterium
GCTGCACCCAACTGCTGCGGGGCAAAATCTTGACAATCCGGCTGCCGGCGTCTCTTGCAAATTCCTCCACCAGCTCCACTTCCCTCTCCACGTTGCGCGCATTTAAAATGACACCGCCAAAGCAGGCATATCCCCGGTTCTTAAAATTCTCAATGGCAAGGGCAATGTTCGCTGCCGCATAGAGAGCCATTTTTTCACCGGAGGTCACCACAAAGACTTGATCCGCATAGCCTCCCCGGATCGGCATGGCAAACCCGCCGCACACCACATCCCCTAAAACATCATACAGGACAACATCCGGCTTATAGATCTCATAGGCGTGAAGCTGCTCCAGCCGTTCAAACGCTGTGATGATGCCGCGCCCCGCGCAGCCAATGCCGGGGGTTGGGCCCCCCGCTTCGACGCATAAAATCCCGTTCCACCCTTGAATCACAATATCTTCAAGAGCCGTCCCCTCTCCTTTTTCACGGATGACATCCAGCACCGTTGGCATTTTGTCAATGCCACATACATTCTGGGTTGAATCCGCCTTCGGGTCGCATCCGATCTGCATAACCCGATAACCGCGTTTTGCCAACGCCGCCGAGAGGTTGGAGGCCGTAGTGGATTTCCCGATCCCGCCTTTTCCGTACAGAGCAATTTTTATCATACTAGGTTTCGATCCTTTCGCAAAAGTTAGTTTACGCTAACCTCTATGTATATTCATTCATTTCTCTTTACTATGTATATATTCTTCCCTCCCAACGGCCCCGAATTAGTTGTGACTAACCAACGACGTTAATTCTAGCATACTCCCTTTTGCTTGTCAATTCATTTTTCTATTTCCGGCGGATTTATCCAATTCTATCCTTTTGACACCTGTTCCGTACTGCAAATTTCCCAGTACTATCCGTCGTCTCTAAGGAATACATTTATTTTATACAGATCGGATTTGGAGGGCTACCGGATGACGCTTCCCATCCTTCTATTCTTTCTCGGACTGCTTCTATTGGTCAAATGCGGCGATGTCTTCGTCAACAGTTCCATCGCTTTGGCTCGACGCTTCCATCTATCAGAGCTGTTCATCGGGACGACGATTGTCAGCATTGGCACAACGCTTCCGGAGGTCACCGTTTCCATCACGGCCGCTCTATCAGGGCAAGCGCAGCTGGCCTACGGCAATGCCATCGGATCTGTCATCTGCAATACAGCACTGATCGCGGGCCTTTCACTCGCCATTCGCCCCCTCCGAATTGCAAAACTCTCCTTTGTCAATATTGTCGTCGCCTTTTTCCTCGCCGCTGGCTTTTGTGTCTTTATCTCCTATTCCCAGGGCGGCTTTCCCCGCGGCGCCGGTCTACTTCTCGTTTTAGGATTCTGCCTCTATACCTTTGTCAGCATTCGAAGTCAAAAAGGATCTCCCCCAGCAGCCGAATCCGGCGCCACAGGGTCCCTTCTTTTCCATCTCGTATACCTTGTCCTCGGCGCCGCCGGCCTCTATTTCGGCTCTCAGCTTATGGTGGATAACGCTCAAATCCTCGCCCTTGCCCTCGGCGTGTCCACCAAAGTAATCGGCCTTACCATCGTAGCCCTTGGGACTTCGCTGCCGGAACTCACTACTGCTGTCATCGCGTTGGTCAAAGGCCACGGCCAGCTATCCATCGGCAATATCCTCGGCGCCAATTTCTTCAATCTGACACTGGTTTTAGGCGGCGCAGCTCTTGTCGCGCCTGCACCGCTCCCCGCCAGTTCCAATCCGCTAGAGCTAACGCTGATGATGGCCGTCATGGGGATACTGACCATTCCACCGATGCTAAAAGGGCGCACCTATAGCTGGCAAGGAATATTGCTTCTGCTTCTCTATATTGGCTATCTCATAATTTTATTTTAATCCGCACCCCTCCCCTCTCGGCTGCATACTGTAAAGAAAAAGAGACGAGGGGTTTTTCCATGGGTCTTCTGTCGATCGTTTTCCTCGGAATCGCCACAAATCTGGATAATCTCTTCATTGGGATTGCTTTTGGCGCCAGAAAACGCAACATCACCTTGCTTCAAAATGTCCTCATTGCGTCGATCTCTGCCGTTACTTCCTACGCAGCTTGCCTCTTCGCTGTCCTGATTTCCAGCCATATATCCATGTACGCCAACATGGCCGGCAGCATCTTTTTGCTCCTGTTAGGCTTTATTGGACTCCTTAAGCCGGCATCCTCCACCTCTGCGCTGCCTGCGGATCGCCCCCTTCACATAAAAGAAACCGCCCTCCTCGGCGGTTCTCTGGCAATCAATTGTCTGCCTGTTGCTATCGGGGCAGGCTCCGCTGGGATCTCTCCCCTCGGCCTTAGCGCTTCCATTTTCCTTTTCAGCGTCTTTGTCCTGGCAGTTGGGGTCCACTTCGGCAAAAAGCTTGCCTCCTGTTGCCGCGAACGCGCGCTGAATGTGATTTCCTCTCTCCTTCTAATCCTGATCGGAGCGTGGGAACTCTTTCACTGAATTTGCTTTTCCATGATATAATCGTCCATCACATATCCCTCTCCAATATCGCTGACTTGCTCCCGAGTCTTCACAAACCCTAGCCGTTGATAGGCTGCAATGGATCCGGCATTATGCCGGTTAACCGTCAGCCAAATGCTTTTCCATCCGTTTTTTCTACACGCATCTACAAGAAATCCAATCGTCTCCGACGCAAACCCTCTGTGGCGGAATGATCTGTCTACGTAGAGCTTGCTTAAAAATAGGCGGTCTTCCTCCGGTTTAATCGCTGTGTAGCCCACATCGGCTCCATCGGAGCGGAGAAAGTAATACTGATACCCCTCATCCGCCATCTGCCCTTCCATCGCCGCGGGGGACTGAAGCGTTCTTATCATATACTCCACTTGTTCAAGCCCAATAATATCCGTATAGTGTTCCGTCCATATCGCTTTGGCCAGCTCACTGAGCCTCTGTAAGTCTTCTTTCGAGTTATTGGCTAAGACAATTTCCACTGTAGTTCCCTCTTTCCTGCGTATTTTTTTCACCGGCGTATTTGCCTATGTACTGTTTGATTTCACACGGCTTCTCCGCTGCTGCATTTGCTATGATTCTATCACAAAACCAGTTTCCATGCAAGCTTGGTATAAAACGGTTTCCAGCCGCTCAGCCCAACTGGACAACCTTCCATTGGCATACAAGAACTCTTCAAATTCAAGGGGAAACCGCTCTCACTCGCTCCACCGATGCCATCGCTGCGAAATATTCACCGTTTCCTTGACGAAATATCCCTATGTGTATATAATAATATAGTAAGTTATTTTTTTATCAAGACGGATTGAGGTATCTAAAGCGCCCAATCCAAAACGGAAAGAGCGGAGGATTTCACACGGCTATTTGTGCCGGAGCGCCACAAATAGCTCTTATGGCAGAAGTTGCCTCTGTCGCTGACGCTCCGGAATGGAGGATTATCATGAACGTAACCATCTGTGTTGGAAGTTCCTGTCATCTAAAGGGATCGCCTAAGGTTATAAAACGTCTAGAATATCTAATTGCCCAGCATCACTTGGAAGATCAGGTGGAGCTGAGCGGTTCGTTTTGCATGGATCAGTGCAGTCTAGGCTCTAGCGGCGTGTGTGTACAAGTGGACAATGTTATCCATTCCGTCACCCCATCCACCGTCGATTCCTTCTTTCAAGAATATATTTTAGGAGGCCTTGCATCATGACTAGCATCATAAGCCTAAAAAAAGTCCGCTGTAAAAATTGCCATAAATGTATTCGATCCTGCCCCGTCAAATCCATCCAGTTTAAAGACGATCAGGCGCAAATCATGCCGGAGGAATGTATTCTCTGCGGAACCTGCCTCGAAGTATGTCCTCAAAATGCGAAGACCGTTCTCAGCGATATCTTTAAAATCCGCGGATACATAAAAACCGGCGCAACAACCGTCGTGTCGCTGGCGCCCTCTTTTGTCGGCATGGGTATGCCGCCCGCTAAAACAGTGGGGATTCTAAAGCGTTTAGGTTTCACCCACGTACATGAGACCGCCGAAGGCGCCCTGATGGTGTCGGCGGAGTACGCGCATCTCTGCGAGCTGGGAACCATGGAAAATATTATCACCACCTGCTGTCCAACGGTCAACGCTCTGATAGAAAAGTACTATCCCGATTTAATTAAGTACGCCGCCCCCGTCGTGTCGCCAATGATCGCACACGGAATCAAGCTGCGCCAGATCTACGGAGACGACGCCAAGATCATCTTTGTCGGGCCCTGCATTTCCAAAAAGGAAGAGGCGCGCGACGCGCGCCACGCCGGCATCATCGACGCCGTTCTCTCCTTTGAAGAGCTAAAAAGTTGGATTCAGGAAGCACATATAGACATTGACGACATAGAGGAAGCCTCCTTTGAAAATGAGAATCCTAAAGTTGCCCGGCTGTACCCTATTACCAACGGCATTATCTCGACAATCATGGCAAAGGGAAGTCTCCAGCACTATAAAAAGCTATCCGTGGACGGCATTGAGAACTGTAAAGAGATGCTCCAGTCCATGCGGGATGGCAAGATTCACGGCTGCTTTATCGAGATGAATTCATGTCCCGGCGGCTGTATCAATGGCCCTGCCATGTCGGACCGGTCGCGCTTCACGGCGCAGCTGGATGTGGAAGAGTATACGGGCGAAGACGCTGCCGTCTTCCCGCCTGTGGAGCGCAACTACACGCTGGACAAAACCTTCATGGACGCCAGCGAGACGCCAAATCTGCCCACTGAGGAAACCATTCGCTCCATCCTAAAGTCCATCGGCAAGGAATCCCCGGACGACGAGCTCAACTGTGGCGCCTGCGGATATCCCACCTGTCGGGAGAAAGCCATCGCCGTATACCAGGGAAAGTCGGAGCTCACCATGTGTCTTCCGTATATGAAGGAGATGGCGCAGTCTCTGTCCAATGTTATCCTGAGCGTAACCCCCAATACGATTATGCTGGTGGACAAAGATCTCAAAATCTGCGAGTTCAATCAGGCAGCGGAAAAATTGTTCGGCATCTCCCGCAAGGAAGCCATCGGCTGCTATATCTATGAATTCATGGACTCCAGCGATTTTGAATTTGTCTTGGAAGAAAAAATTCCGATTCTGGACAAAAAGGTAACCTACGAGAACTTAGGCGTGACGGTTATGGAAAACATTTTGTACATTCCGGAACAACACATGATCATGGGACTGATGAAGGATGTCACCAGCGAAGAAAACCAGCGCGACAAGCTGTATAATCTGAAGATGGATACCATCGCCATGGCGCAGAAGGTCATCGACAAGCAGATGGTGGTGGCCCAGGAGATCGCGGGACTGCTGGGCGAGACGACAGCCGAGACTAAAGTTACGCTATCCAAGCTGAAAGACATGATCGTTTACAATGAGGAGAATGGACAATGAACGTAGTCGAAGCCGTATACAAGAGTCTCAACAAGAAGAACGAAGAGCTATGCGGCGATAAAGTGGAGATCGTCCGCACCGATGACTCGGTAATCATGATCCTTTCCGACGGGCTGGGCAGCGGCGTAAAAGCCAATATCCTGTCAACCTTGTCCAGCAAAATCATCCGCACCATGCTGAAAGAAGGGGCCTCCATCGACGACGCCGTATCCACCATCGCCAGCACTCTCCCTGTCTGCAGCGTTCGAAAATTAGCGTATTCCACCTTTAGCATTCTACAGGTATATGACGACGGACACGCTCACCTCACGGAATTTGACAATCCCACCTGTTTCTGTCTCCGCCGGGGCAAGCTGCTGGAACTCCCCTTTGAGGAGCGGGAAGTGTCCGGCAAGATCATACGGGAGAGTGATTTTACAGTAGCACAGGGGGATTACTATGTCCTTGTCAGCGACGGCGTTATCTACGCCGGCGTCGGTGAGACCTTGAATTTTGGTTGGACCTGGGATAATGTAGCGCAGTATCTGGAGCGAGAATCCACCAAGGGATATTCTGCCTACCGCATGGCGAATTCATTGGCCTCCGCCTGCAATGACCTGTATATGGGGCTGCCAGGCGACGATACGACCGTGGCCGTGGCCAAAATCATCCCGGCGCGGCGGGTTCACATTCTGGCAAGTCCGCCTCTCCACAAGGAGGACGATGAGCGGTTCGTAAAGGAATTTATGGCGGACAGCGATATACGCATTATATGCGGCGGTACAAGCGGCAATCTGGTCAGCCGCGTTTTGGGCAAACCTCTGCGCACTTCTGTGAAATATACGGACCCAAGCCTCCCTCCCACCGCTGTCATCGACGGAATTGACTTGGTGACAGAAGGGGTTCTGACACTGAATCGGACGCTGGACATCCTGCGGGAATGCCGGAAGCACGAGGGAGAACTTCACGACGTAGCGATTTTGGACGCAGACAACGGCGCCGCCAAGATCGCAAAAATCTTGATTGAAGACTGCACCCACCTGACGCTGTACATCGGGCAGGCCATCAATCCCGCCCACCAGAATCCGGACCTGCCCTTTGATCTGAGCATA
>CAUFVC010000127.1:0-6445 GCA_959029275.1 uncultured Eubacteriales bacterium
GCCGACGGCTGTGTGCGCCGCTGTGCTGCTGGCGGTTGTCTTGATTTCCAACCAGGCGCCACTGGATCCGCAAATTCCTACCTATCAGATTATATCCGGTGACCGCTATTCCCAAATGGAAGACCAGAAGCAGACGGGCTCTTCATCAAGTCAGACGTCGCCTGCTACCGGGGAGGATGTGGATATCGGCAGCCTTGCCGCCGCCCGCTTTGGGGAGTATGTTGCCGCCAACGGGTATCCGGATTATCTTGGCGGCACCTATGTCACGGAATCGGGAACCATGGTAGTGCTGCTGGCGGATGACACGGAGGCCAACCGGAATGCCGTCTTGTCCATCGTTGGGCAGGATGAGGATGTCCGCTTTGAGCAGGCCACCTACTCCTATGGGTATCTGACTACACTCATGGGACGTTTGGCCGATGGGATGACCGATGGCAGTCTGTCCTATGTCCTGTACGCATCCCTTGACGATAGGGAGAACCGAATCCAAGTGTACGTGTCCTCGGCCAGCGATGCCGAACTGCTTGCCCTCAGCGCTCTGGATACGGCTGGCAAGGGTAAGGCTCTCGACATCTATCTCGTAGAGTCCCCGGAGGACACGCCCCACACCGACGATTACAGCCTGTCGGCTCCCCTGGATCCGGATGTTCCTGTGACGGCGGCGCTAGACGCTCTGACTACGGCGGCCGGCAGTCAACAGCTCGTCTTTACCTTGACCAATGGATCTGACAGCGTTTATATGTATGGCAAGGAGCCTCTTTTGGATGTGGAGAAAAATGGGGCTTGGTCGCCTGTATCCCTGCGGGAAAATGTGGGATGGGAGCAGGTTGCAATCTATCTAAACCCGGATGGAACCCACGAGATTACCGTTCCTTTAAGCGTCCTATACGGCGACTTACCCCAGGGACATTACCGGTATCGCAAGGTGTTGACAGACGAAGACACCGGCGACGCCATAACGGTACAAGTCGAATTCGATATGAAATGATGTACACCCTAGCCGCAATGCACAGGGCAAAACAGTGGGGCTCATGGCTGCATGGCCCCACTGTTTTTTGGCATTGTAGAGGCGCACTGGCGGCCGTCTTTCTCCGATGTTACAGATCGTTCATAAAAAAAAGATTGACATCCCTGTATATTCTCTCTATACTAACTGTTAGATGGTAAACAGTTCTACATCTAACAGCACGGGAGGCTCCCCATGGATTACAAAAAATCAATCGGACTCGAAATACGCATTCTCTCCAACCTGTGCCGGCGGGAGATGGACCGCTCCTCCAGCATCCAATACGTGGAGAGCGTCACGGGAACCAACGGCTGGATCATCGGATATCTGGCTGACAATCAAGGCCGGGATATCTTTCAGCGGGATTTGGAAGAGGAGTTTTCCGTTCGGCGCTCTACCGCCTCCAAGGTTTTGAAACTCATGGAGCAAAAGGGGTTGATCCGCCGCGAATCCGTCCCCTATGATGCACGGTTGAAAAAATTAGTTCTAACCGATACAGCGCTGGAGATGCACAGTCATGTGGTCAGAGACTCCGAGCGATTGGAAGCCAAGCTAACCAAAGGTCTCACAGATGAGGAATTGCAGACTTTCTTTGCCATTGCAGAGAAAATAAAAGATAATCTCCAATAGACCTATTTTATCTTAATTGTTAGCCGTCTAACATAGTTAAAGACAGAAACAGGAGGATTTCGTATATGCTTAAGCAATTAGCAGGCTGCGTGAGGGAATTTAAAAAAGACTCCATCCTCACCCCGATCTATGTTACACTGGAAGTCGTCATGGAAGTTGTCATCCCTTTAATTATGGCGAATCTTATCGACTATGGGATCGATGATGGAAATATGTCCTATACGCTAAAAATGGGGCTTGCCCTTGTCATCTCCGCCATGATCTCACTTCTCTTCGGCGCCCTCGCCGGAAAAAGCGCCGCCATCGCCTCCGCCGGTTACGCCAAGAATCTGCGGTCCGATATGTTTACCCGCGTTCAGACATTTTCCTTCTCCAATATCGATAAGTTCTCTACCGCCAGCATCGTAACGCGCCTCACCACCGATGTGACTAACGTCCAGAACGCTTACCAGATGATCATTCGGATGGCCTTCCGCGCCCCCGTCATGTTGATTTTTTCCATGATTATGTCCTTTGGTCTCAACGCCAAGCTCTCTCTAATTTTTCTAGCCTGTGTCCCCATTCTCGGGGCAGGCCTCTATATCATTATGCGCAAAGCCCATCCTGTCTTTGAACGGGTATTCAAAACTTACGATAAGCTCAATACCGTGGTTCAAGAAAACCTGCGGGGGATACGGGTGGTGAAATCTTTTGTCCGGGAGGAGTATGAAACACAGAAATTTCAATCCATCTCTCAGGACATCTATCAAGATTTCACAAAAGCGGAAAAGACGCTGGCCTTTAACATGCCCTTGATGCAGTTTTGCATGTACGGCTGCATGCTCCTGATCTCTTGGTTTGGCGCACGGCTCATTGTCCATTCCCAAATGACCACAGGACAGCTTATGAGCATGATCACCTATGCCATGCAAATTCTGATGAGCTTAATGATGCTATCCATGGTGTTCGTCATGATCACCAGCTCCCGAGCCTCCGCAGAGCGAATCGTTGAAGTTCTGGAAGAGGAGAGCGACCTGGCCAACGGCAGTCATCCCTTATACACCGTACCCAACGGTGAGGTGACATTTCGGAACGTAAGCTTTAGCTATGCCAAAAACCGCAATAAACTCTGTCTTAAAAATGTAAATCTTCACATTCCTTCTGGCTCCACCGTCGGCATCATCGGGGGAACCGGCTCCTCCAAAACCAGCCTTGTTCAGCTTATCCCCCGCCTGTACGACGCGACAGAGGGAACCGTCCTCGTGGGCGGCACGGATGTGCGCGAGTATGATCTGGAGACGCTCCGCAATGAAGTCGCCATGGTTTTACAGAAAAATGTCCTATTCTCCGGCACCATTAAAGAAAACCTTCGCTGGGGCTGTGCAAATGCCAGCGACGAGGAGCTCGTCCGCGTCTGCCGGTTAGCCCAGGCCGATGAATTTATTCAGAACTTTCCTCAGAAATATGATACGTATATTGAGCAGGGCGGTACGAATGTTTCCGGGGGCCAAAAGCAACGGCTCTGCATCGCCCGCGCTCTGCTCAAGAAGCCCAAAATTCTGATTCTGGACGACTCCACAAGCGCGGTGGATACCAGGACGGACGCTCTGATCCGGCAGGCTTTCCGGGATGAGATCCCGGACACTACAAAATTCATCATTGCCCAGCGGACCGCATCCGTAGAAGATGCCGACATGATTATCGTAATGGACGGAGGTGCTGTGAGCGCTGTGGGCACACATCAGGAACTGCTGTGCTCCAGCTCCATCTACCGGGAAGTCTACACATCACAACAAAAAGGAGGGATCTCCGATGCCAACTAAGCCAACTGCAAAATTGGATGCCCGCACATTAAAAAGGCTGCTTTCCTACCTTCGCCCCTACCGGGGAAAATTCATTGCCGTCCTCTTCTGCATTCTTTTGACTGCCCTCACCAGCGTGGCCTCATCCCTGTTCTTACAAGTCCTGATAGACGACTATATTGCCCCTTTACTTCTAGAGGCGTCCCCTGTCTTCACCGGACTTCTAAAAATAATCCTGCTGATGGCGGGTATCTACCTGATCGGCGTTGTATCCTCTCTTCTATATAACCGGCTCATGGCCGTCATCTCCCAAGGCATTTTAAAGACCATCCGGGACGACATGTTTGAACACATGCAGGCGCTGCCCATCCGCTATTTCGATACCCATACTCACGGCGACGTCATGAGCTATTACACCAATGACACGGATACACTTCGGCAAATGCTTTCCCAGAGCATTCCTCAGATCTTCTCGTCCATTATCACCATCCTCTCCGTATTCTGTGCAATGGTATCTGTCAGCATATGGCTGACCCTCTTTGTCCTAGCCTTTGTCTTCCTGATGCTCAAGGTGACCCGAAAGATCGCAGGAAAAAGCGGGCATTACTTTATCCGGCAACAGCAAGCTCTCGGCGATGTAAACGGTTATATTGAGGAGATGATCAATGGGCAAAAGGTGATCAAAGTTTTCTGCCACGAAGAGGAGACGATTGAAGAATTCCAGCGCAGAAATGAGAATCTCTGCCGTGATGCCACGGCCGCCAATACCTTCGCCAATATCCTAATGCCCATCATGGGCAATCTCGGCAACCTGCAATATGTCCTCGTCGCCATCGTAGGCGGCGCCATGGCCATCAGCGGTGTCGGCGGGCTGACCTTAGGGGCCATCGCGTCGTTTCTACAGCTCTCTAAGAGTTTTACCCAGCCCATCAGCCAAGTGTCCCAGCAGCTAAACTCCATCGTTATGGCCCTTGCCGGCGCGCAGCGGATCTTCACGCTTCTGGACGAGGAACCGGAGGCAGACGAAGGCTATGTAACTTTGGTCAATGCCGCATGTATAGATGGGGCGCTCAGGGAGACAGCCGGGCATACCGGCCTTTGGGCGTGGAAGCACCCCCATCAAGATGGATCCGTCACCTACACGGAGCTAAGGGGAGAGGTGCGTTTCTACGATGTTGATTTCGGGTATGACAGCGATAAGATCGTCCTTCACAATATTTCGCTCTACGCAGAACCCGGACAGAAAGTGGCCTTTGTCGGCGCCACCGGAGCCGGCAAGACTACGATCACCAACCTGATCAACCGGTTTTATGACCTGGCTGACGGGAAGATACGGTACGACGGCATTAACATCAATAAAATAAAAAAGAGCGACTTGCGCCGCTCCCTTGGCATCGTGTTACAGGACGTCAACCTTTTTTCCGGCACCGTTATGGAAAATATTCGATACGGGCGACTTGACGCCACGGAGGATGATATATACCAGGCGGCAAAGCTCGCCGGCGCGGATGATTTTATCCGGCGACTCCCCGATGGCTATGCTACAGTCCTTTCAGGGGACGGCGGCCGCCTGTCCCAGGGGCAGCGGCAATTGATCTCCATTGCCCGCGCGGCAGTGGCGGACCCGCCGGTGATGATTTTAGACGAGGCCACCTCCTCCATCGATACCCGCACAGAGGCTATCGTCCAGCGGGGAATGGACCGCTTAATGCACGGCCGGACGGTATTCGTCATCGCCCACCGCCTGTCCACTGTCCAAAATTCCGATGTCATCATGGTCCTGGAAGCCGGCCATATCATCGAGCGAGGCACCCACGAAAAATTGCTCTCCGAAAAAGGGACTTACTATCAATTATACACGGGCGCCTTTGAGCTGGAGTAATCACTCTTTCGACTCCACAGCAAGTCGGATTTCCTGATTACAATTATTTTCACCGCGTCTTTAAGCAGTATGCCGGCATTTCCGCAAAGCAGTACCGCAAGCGTAGGCAGTAACTTATCTCAAGATTGCAGTCAGTGATAGATTCTTAATTTCCAATGCGGCGTCATACGTGCCCGGCATTTCCCACCCCAGATTTGTGGACGTTATGGTGTACATGGATGCCGCATCGCTCTTGAGAAAGCCCCGGTCAACGGCGACGGTCAAACCCTTTTGAATCAATGGCAAAATGTCAACATCTAGCTTCATCCAGTCGCCCGTATGAAGATCCACATCGGTCAAACTCGCTTGGTCCACAATGTAGATAAATTTATGGGTGGCGTCCGCTTTGCCTCCGTCCTCCGCCATATACTCCCGCATCTGTCTGTACCGGGCATCAAAAATGGGAATGCCAAACCAATACATATCCTGCGTGTCCACATGGGCGACGGTAAAAAACATGGAGGTCTGTCCGGTATGGATCGCTGGGTCCGGTCTCTCCATATAGCAGGTCCAGTATGGTATCCGCGCATCCAACGTGAGCCGCAGAGAGCTCAACTGATCCAGCGTGGGACACCGAGCCCCAAGCCCCGTCTGCTCGATGAGAAGGTGCGGCCAATCTCCCCCCTCCTGCCGCGGGGAGACATACTCCCTGGAGGCGCGAAGCTCCAGTCCTAAGACCGTCTGTCCTCCGCCTCTCCATACCTCCACCCGCTGAGAGTCTGTCTCATACCGGTATCCATTGTCCTGACGGCGAACCTCCCCCTCGGCGGCATTGTAGCGGCAGGCCCACTGGGCGATACGCCACTGCGGAGGCGCAGGCGCGCTCTGTGCCTCCGCTGGCCTCAGCACCCCCACTGACCGCACCGGATGTTTTGGCGCCAGCACATCAAATCCCGTTGCAAACTCTGTATCCAGCAGAACCGCGATCTCCTTTTTTGCATTGGTCATCTTATTCCTCCATTCCGGAGCGTCAGCGACGGGGCGAAGAGAAATTTGCGAAGGCGATTTCTCTTCTGCCATAAGAGCTATTTGTGGCGCTCCGGCACAAATAGCCGGGGCTGTCTCACTAAGAGAGGCGCGAAAAAGAACAAAGCCCGGCTCTTGCGC
>CAUFVC010000128.1:0-6437 GCA_959029275.1 uncultured Eubacteriales bacterium
AGGTCATCCCTCAAGTCATGTCCGGCATTGGGCTGTCGATAATAAGAGATTATCTATCGAAAGTCTTCCCTTCTTACATTTTACTTACTCTTTTGCACTATTGCAAGTGCTGTTTTGAGACAGAAAGAAATAGCGCATTTTTCTGATAGAGATCTATGACATTCAGTTGACTTCGGATATAACATTTTATATAATTTTATTGTTAAAAATGTTATATGTGATGAGGACATGATATGAAGCAGTTACTACAAGAAATTCGGGGCGCATTTAGTTTGAGCCAAGAGCGGTTTGCAGATCTTCTCGGAACGACGTTCGCCACCGTTAATCGCTGGGAAAATGGCCGTACAGTTCCAGGTAGAAAGACGCAGGATAAGATCATGCGTCTCTGCTCAGATCAGGGCATCCAGCTTTACGAGCTGGTGATGGACCATATTCGGAAAGAGTCCTTTGTTTCACTGGTACCGAATCGAGTCCTTCTTTATCATGGCTCCAAGAGCGGCCTGACTGGCGCGATCGCACCTATAAGCCGGGACAAATGTGATTTTGGCCGAGGATTCTATATGGGGACAGATCCGGTGCAGCCCCTGACCCTCATTTGTGATTTCGAGCAGGCCAAATTCTATGTGTTGTCCATAGATTTGACTGATCTGTCGGTTTTTGAAGTCCCCCCTGACCTCGATTGGGCCATGCTTGTAGCGTTCTACCGTGGAAAGATGGAGGCGATTAAAGGAACCACTTTGTATCGGCACTACGCGCAAATGGCACAGGGAAATGATGTACTGATAGGCGCCATTGCAAATGACCGTATGTTTTATGTGCTGGATAACTTCTTTTTGGGAAATATAACAGATATAGCCCTGATTCAGAGTTTGTCTGCTTTACAACTGGGCCGCCAATATGTGGCGATCAATGAACACGCCTGCGAAAAAATCAGAATTGAGAAAGAGGTTCCTTTGTCCCATTTGGAACGAGTTTGCCTGCAGGAAGTTAGTGAGCAGAACAGGAGCAAGGGCGTCTCCCTAGCCAATGAAATATGTAAAATCCATCGTAGAGAAGGACGATATTTCGATGAAATCATGAACAAAGCAGGAGAGAATGTATAATGGATAGTTTACAGCTTAAAATATGCGATGTTCAGGGTAGGCTGTTTGAGTTGTCCCGGAAAGCGTGTTATGATAGCGGACCCTTCATATCTTCATTCATGCGGTCCAGACTGGCCAAATCACTGGATTCAGTCTATAACCGAATGCAATGGTCTGGAGAGGAGTACCTTTTAGAGGAATTAGAATCTGAAGTTCCAACTTTACCTGTTACAGGTGCACTATATGAAAAAGAAATTCTTTTTTGGATCGGGTATTTATACCGCTATTGGCACTACTTGACCGGGGAAAGCAGCTTGGAAATCTACCGCCAGGCAAACGAAAGGACCATGAAGCGAAATTATATGATGTTCCATACCCTAGAGCCAGAAATTGCAGTACAGGATTTGAAAGAAATACACCATCAAAAAAGCAAATAATAATTACCGTCGTCCCCTACAAGCAAGCAAGGGGTAAGAAGAAAGCGGGCTGCCAGTCATCACTGGCAGCCCGTTTTCTTTTTGCGCCAAAACACACGATAATCTGTAATTATCTATTTATTCTGAGATAGATTCGGAAAGTGGGAAATTATGGTGAAATATATCGACTATTACAAGAGGCTAACTACTATATATGAAGAATATAAAGTATTCGACCGCACAAAAATTCCCCTCTGCGCTGCAGAAAATTATACTTCTCCTTTTGTAAAGCAGGGCCTAATCTCTAACTATGAGGGCAAATACATTTCAGGATATATCGATCGAGACAAAGAAAAGGACTTTATTGGCAGTGATTACTTAGAAAAAATTCTTTTATTATCCAACGACATGGCGGCAGAATTATTCCATGCAAAATATAACGACTTTCGTAGTTTGACAGGAATGAACACAGTGGCCCTCATCCTTATGACACTGATAGATAAGGGTACAAAAATACTTATTACCGATCCTCAGGCCGGTGGACACGGTTCGTTGCCAAAACTCTGTGACAATTTGGGGATTCAATACGCCCCCATTCCTTACGATTATATGCGAATGCAGATTGATTATGACGGTCTCAATCAGATTTTAGAGCAGGATTCCCGAGTATCATTCCTGTTCTTTTGCCAGTCAGACATTATCCAGCCACCTGAACTACAAAAAATTAATCTTCCTCCAAAGGTCGGCATCATATATGATGCTACACAAACTTTGGGACTCATTGCAGGAGGGGCTCTTCCAAACCCTTTGGAGGCATGCCAGAACATTATAATGATTGGAGGGACACATAAGACTTTTCCGAGTGTAACCTGTGGCTATGTAGCGACCAACAACGACAACTATATCAACAGGGTAAAACAGAATATTTCGCCCAACTTTTTACGGAATGTCCAAGTAAACAATATTACCAGTGTATGTCTATCTATGCTTGAAATGCTGAAATTCGGTGAAGCATACGCTCAAAAAATTATATGGACGGCCAATGCACTGGGGGATGCTCTTAGCGGGGATGGTCTACGGGTAAAATGTACTGAGGACGGGGCGTTCTCTCATACACATCAGCTTTTCATTGAGGTTCCTAAGGAGCAAGTTGACATCTCCTATACACACTTCCGAAATTATGGAATTACATTGAACAAACGTAAAACTGCCTATTTGACTGGTTTTCGGTTGGGCGTTCAGGAGATAGCCCGATACCATTTTGATGAACATATTGCCAATCTAGCGCATCTTCTGTGCCTTGTATTGAATTCACCCGAAAAGTACCATGAAATTATGAATCTGAAGGCTACGTTGGCCCTGTGCAAAAGTGATCAGTATGTAATAGATGACCTTTTCATGGAATTGGAGTAATGGTGACACGGTAGTGCGATAGCCAACTTTTACGAAACTCCTCGTTTGCTTTGGACAACTCCATCTGTGAAATAAGGCGACGGTGAAAGCCATATCCATCCTGTTGCTTGCATTCAGCAAGTGCCTTATCCCAATCGAATGGGATGTCTAATTTTACATCCTCAAACCAAAGAAGACACGTACAGGTTATAGCCACGATATAAAAAATGTCTTTATCCCCATTGCTGGAACAAATATCGTAGCATAAGGCATAGTATTTTTCTGCATCTTTCCACTGTTTGTTGATTCGCAGAAACTCTGCTTTAATAAAGTAGCAGTTGGTCAAATAGCGCCGTTCTTCGACCTCGTAATACGCAATGGCATTCTCCTCAATTTCAAGAAGCCTTGGGATAAGAGCGCGATCAAAATGGCTGTCATAGAAGGCGACTATGGGATAATAAGCCTCATAAAAAAAGTAATCAGAATTGATCAGTTTCCGCATTTCCTTGAACTGTTTCATTTTTTGCTTTAGTTCCTGTAAAAGTTCACCCCACTCTGAGCATGGCTGAACGAGTTCATTCAACTGCAATATATTGAGAGAAAAGTGTGCTCTAAGCCAGATTGCATTTCTATCACTACAATCTATTTGGTGAAGGGTACTGGCTGCCTCACCAAATCGCCCGAGGTGCTTTAGAATATGTGACAGAAGAAAAACAATATTGCAATACAAGGATCTTCCAATACTACTGTCCATAAATGAACTGTTGCAACAAATCTGAGCCATCAGATGGTTAAGAGCCTCATATGCAGTCTCATACCGGCCAAGGAAATGATCTAAATTCGCCTTTTCATATTCCATTTTGTACCCCAAAGCCACGTTCTTAGGAGGAGGGGGCGGCAATATATGATAAAGCTTCTCGGCTTGAACGTATTGCCCCCGTTTTAGCGCTAGATAGAAGTCCACAAACGGGGCGTCCATTTCCAGTAAAAGCAAAAACTCATTAGATGTAAGCAAATCAACGATTGCGCCGATACTATTATGAGTAAGACTCCCCAATTTTACAGCCATTGCTTCAATTTCGTCCTGGGTTTTGCCGGAAACCAACGAAGAGAATGCAGGTAAATCTTTAAGAGAGTTTAGCAGACAAACTATTTTGTCATCTGCAAAAAATAAGGCATCTTCTGAAGTGTCGTTGAAATTAAGCAACACAAAAAAGACATCTGGATCTTTTAAGTGATCGTTCCATGGGAATTGTACATTCTGAAAATTAGTCACCACTATCAGATTAAGTTTTCCTTTTATATACGTATAATCTGTTTTGATGTGTGTTCCAAAGGCATCGCCATAGTCGGTGTAATTTACCAGGTATATATTTCCAATTTTTGAAGCGACCTTAGGGGAAAAGTTGTGGGAATCACTACCTTTTTGATCTTTGATACATTGTAATTCCCAGCACAGCTTTTGTGCAAAAGAGGTCTTTCCGTTCCGAATTCCATAGCGGATATTTTTTGTATAATAATCCCTATGCGCGACTATTTTTTCAGAAATACCAGACAATACTTCCTCAATAAGGTCTTCACGGTCTACAAATGGAATGTCATGTTTATTTTGAAACACAAAATGAGGCTGGGGCTTTTGGCATGTCTGGCGAATATCCTGCAGAATGCAGTACAATATGCTAAAACAGTTTATCAAAAAACCGGCAATCGGTGTAATCAACCATCCACCATACTCTTCGCCCGAGTGACTGAATATCCCATAAATTAGAGTAACTGTGTTGACGGCAACCACAAAAAAGCAAATGGCCCCATATATCACAAGTTTTCTGCTCTTGGAAGATGTTTTAATATACTTGTCTGTCATTGAATCTGCTCACTTTCACTGTTAAGATAATTACAGATTATCAATCATATTCTATCCTATAATCCTGGAGTTTGCAAGAAGAGCGACCACCGCAATGTCATGCTATGGTCCCATTTGAAGCAACACAACTAGCCAAAAATATATTGACATATTCTGAAATACTGCGTATTATAATAATGTAAGACAGGCAACGGCGTGTGTCTGTCCAAGCGTTGAAGTAGGAGGGTGCGCCGGTCGGCATCGTCTTATGGAGCTTTCAGGAGGGGTTGTGCAGCGAAACCTCAAACCGGCGTAGGCTTTGAGTAGCCGAAAGAAAATGCACCAGAAAGCCCCGCCTTACGGCGGGGTTTTCTGCTACATGAAAGAGGATTCAGGATGGATTTACTTCAAACATGTGCGGTTGGTTTCCATCAACTGCTTACCTACCAATATCATATTGTTGCGGGCAGGAAGGGACGGACCATAGATTTTACAATCTCATTTGATCCATCAGATTTTCATCACCTGGCCGGCCTGCATAAGCTGACAGATAATGTCCGTTTTCTAACCGGGAAAAGAGCAAATATCATGCAGGAAATCCTATCTGGAAATCTTACACTTTCCCATGCCCAGCGGAGTGTTTTTTTCAAACAGATGGAGCCGCGCCTGAAGCCGCTGGCCCATCTGGAAGAATTTCTGGATAGCAACGAGATTGTTTTCCGCTATAATTCCAAGGTACATGCTTTTTCAGCGATTCAGGCGGACTACCTGCTGCAAAACAGTTTCGAGGGTACACCGGTATACTTATTTCTGGCACGGCGTATGGGCGAGGACACGCAGGTATGCCGTACCTTTTTCCCAAAATCGGAAAAGGACTATGCCGAGGGTCAGCCGCGTTATATCTTGCTGAAAAAAGAAAAACTCAATCTACAGACCGGAGACACTATCATCCAATACGATAGATTGGCACCGAGACAGGGCCCTAAAGAAGGCGCCTAAAGTTCTCATATACGGATAAAGATTGTGGTTTTATCACGAGGGCGCAGCGCTCCAGCGTTACGCCCATTTTTCTTTTGCTGTACCTGTGTTTATAGCGCATCTGTATCCCCACACAGCCAATCCATAGATACAGAAAGGGCCCTTGCAAGGGTGCGCAGCTCCGCGTCACAGACATGCCTCTGGTTTTTCTCAATTCGGGAGATAATTAAAGGGGTCATCTCCATCCCCAATAGCTGTATTTTACGTGCGAGGTCGTCCTGCGTCATCGGAGGCTTCTGCAACGCCCGGCCCAGCCGGACGCGCTCCGCGCATATATTGCCTCGGATCAGAAACAAATTCTTTCCCACTTTATATACTCACCTACACCTATCTACTACAGATGTTTTTTATCCAGTTTATTGATTTTACAATGAAACCTGATATAATGTTGACTAGAATAGATGTAAAATATCCTCTTTAGATATTTCTCGACAATTTTCCAACGGGAAAGTGTTCCAGTCACCAAAATTTCTATGTATGCACAAGAAAAGCCCGCCCATCCGGACGGACTATTCATGCTCCAATTCTGCGCTTTTTTCATGCGGGCAACCAGTTCAATCCGCATTTTGCTCTGTTCCTTTAATTGCAACAAATGTACATATTCCAAAACAGCCTGCCGGCCTTTCGCACTGAGGCCCATCACATCACGGAGCAGATTTCCGCAGC
>CAUFVC010000129.1:0-6431 GCA_959029275.1 uncultured Eubacteriales bacterium
TCTCGAAATGCCGGCGTTGCGTTGGTGGAACCGCCGCCGTAGGGAATCACGATCGTTGCCACGATTTCCGGGTTCTCATAGCTGGCGAATCCGGTAAAGAGAGAGTGGTCTGGCCGATTTTCAGACTCCTGCGCTGTTCCCGTCTTGCCGGCCGTTGTGATCCCCTGCTCATCCAACACGCTGAGAACGCGCTTGGAGCTGTCGGTGCTCACCAGACGCATCCCCTCCTTGACCAGGGCTAAGTTTTCTTGTGATACGTCGGCCACATTATCGATCACAGGCTCTGTTTTGGAGACAACCTCACCGGATGCCGTCTGGATTCGATCCACCAAATACAGGTTATACACTGTGCCGCCGTTGGCGAGTGTACAGGTGTATCGATTGATGTTCGCCGTGGTGTACGAGTGGGTGCCCTGTCCGATGGCGGAACGGACCGCATCCAGCGTGGAGACTGTGGGCGTGGCCTCCGCCAGCTCAATATTCGTCTTCGTCGCCAACCCCAGCATCGTCGCGTAGGTATCCAGCTTCTCATACCCCACGGCGTCTCGAAAGGAGCCCGTGAGAGGATCCGGATCCGATAGGCGATATCCCAGATCGTAGAAAAAATAGTTGCAGGACACGTCGAGACCTCGGACAACGTTGACGAGGCCATGACTATTCCGGCTCCAACACACAGGTTTTTGAACGCTGTTGACATTCGGATACTGGTAGTTGTCATACACGGTGTAGTTTTCATCGATGTAGCCGAGCTCAAGCCCCGCTAAAGCGGAGACCATTTTGAAAGTTGAACCGGGAGCCCTCGTCTCTGTCAGCGCCCGAAAGGTCAGCGGGCTGGACTTATCCTCCGCGATTTTTGAGTAGTACGACCAGCTGTTCATAACCAGATTATTGTCGTAGCTTGGATAGCTGACCATGGCCAGCACTTCCCCCGAATTACAATCCGTTATAACGATGGAACCGCTGCACGGATCAAGATTCAGCTGCGCCGGGGTGATCTCATCATCGCTGATCTTTTGCTTCACGTTGTCTAACATTGACGATTGGGACATGCGAGCATTCTGCATTTGGGTCAGGCTTCCATCTTCATTGCTGAGATATCCTAAATCGTACAACATCATCATAAAATCTGCGTCAGAGAACTGATTGTTCTTTAGAATATAGGTATACACCGTCTTTTTAAATTCTGGATTAGTCCTCGCATACTCGATTTCTTCATTCACGATCGTCTCCAAAATAATATCCATATTCTCTTCTTTTCCAAGGTTGTAATACTCACGGTCAATATACTCGTTCTGCACACAGTACTCCAAAAATTCACGAGCCGTTTTGTTTCCCTCATAAGAATAGCTGATATAAAACTTGCTGTTGGCATCCCGGTATGCGGAGGACAGCGTCTTCTTGCGGTCGCGCATCCCCTCGATGATGACGTTATAGTAGGACGTAGTTTCCTCGGAGTAATCCCCTGTCGTCGTATCCGAATTCAGCAGCAAGTCCCGCATGGTCTCCAAAATCCCCTCCGCCTTGCTGTCATACAGCGCTTTAAAATTCGAGGCGTACGAGCTCTCGCTGGTTTCCACATCGGCAATGGCGACAAAGCTGTTATCGATCATCGCACAGTAGATATCCTTCAGGGAATAGGATTTGTTCTCCACGTACACGCCTGTGATTTTGTCCAGGAGCAAGCTTTTAATCTGGTTATACAGGATATCGTAGCATTTCTCCTGCAAATCCCGGTCAATGGTGACAAACAGATCATTGCCGCGGGTCGCCTCCTTTACGACCGTCTCGCTGACGCGCTCGTTTGTCTTGCCGTCAAGCTCAATGTTTATGATGCCGTTTTCGCCGCGCAGCTCGGATTCGTATACGCTCTCGAGACCCGTCTTCCCGATCAGGTCCTTTTCGTCATAGCCTTGCTGCTGAAGCTCTTCCAGCTGCTCCTTATCGGAGATACGGCCCACATAGCCGAGAATATGGGCAAACAATTCTTTCTCAGGATAGACCCTGGAATATACGGTCTCCACTGTGAATCCGGGAAAATCACCGCGCATCTCCTGGATCGATACTTCCGTCCCCTGACTTATGTTGGAGGCGATGAGAAGAGAGGTCTTCCCCTCCCATTTTTCCACGAAGATGGCGTGGCGGAAAGCCAAAATCTGGAGGGCCTCCTCCGTTGTATAGGACGGATCCACTTTATAGGTTGTGTCCCGCATATGCCAGTAGACTTCCTCCGCGCTGGCATTCCACTGCTCGTCCGTCAAGTCCTTCCGGCTTGTATTGTAGACTTCGGCCAAAAAGTTGCCCAGGGCCGTCTTCCGGCTTGGATCGAGATAGGAATCCGTAAAGTGAAAGCCATTGTCATTGTCATAGAGGATGGGAAATGTCACATCCAGGGACAGCGAATCTTCATTGTTCTCCAGAATCTCCATAAGGTGCAGATAGGCATCATTCAAACCGTCAGAGGCGGTATCCAGCTGGAAATAAAGGGACTGGGCTTTCTCATTGACCGCAAGAGGTCTGCCATACCGGTCATAAATATTGCCTCTGACCCCCTGAATCGTGGCGGTATCCTCCTGATTTTTATAGATCTTTTCTTTATACAAGTCCGCATCCAATATCTGAATCTGATACAGCGCTCGCCCTAGATATAGAAATATCGCGATAAATAACACCGTCAACAAAAAGATGCGATTCAGTACAAATTTTCCAATGGACCGTATGATGTCTTTCAAGCGCATATCCATTCCTTTCTAAAATGCCCGCCGACAAGTTTTGTCAGCGGGATGAACTGCGTGCCTGCATCCTTTGTTCTAGCAATTTTATTCTGCCATCGATCCAAAATAGAATCCGATAACAGGGCAGCGCAAAGATCGCAGTATAGACCAGCTCCGGTATGATGATTCTCTGGAGGTACAGCATAAAGCGCGTATCTCCCGGGAGCAGATACAAAAAGAAGTAGCATACCAAGCTATAGAGCAAGTCCCCTGTTGCCAGCAGAAATAGCGGCAAAATATAGTTTTCTTTGTAAAAGTCTTTGTTGAAATACCCGCTCAGGTGTCCGATGTAATAGTACAGAAGGCCGGTAAAACCCGCGGTTTGAAAAAAGAGGAAATCTTGGGTCAGGCCGATAAACAATCCTAACCCCCGCCCTCTTTTTTTTCCCTCCAGAATGCCATAGCTCACAATCAAAATCAGAGATAGATTGGGGATCACACCGCGAATCTCAATGGCGTGACAGACGGTGGACTGCGCGAAGACGCACAGCAGGGAGAGCAAACCCATTATGAGAATTCTCATTCCCCCGATCCCTCCAACTCTTCCTTCATCTGATCCTTCCAGAGTTCTGTTATGACCAGAACATAGTTCAGATTCTTCATGTCGACAGCGGGTTCCAGGTAGGCCTCACTGTTCAGCCCATCCCCGATCTCCTGGATCTTTAGCACCGTACCGATCCGCAGCCCCGGCGGATAGATCTCCCCCAGCGCTGAAGTCACGATCTCATCTCCGATGGCGATGTCCACATCGTCCGTCGTAAACGTAATCCGGCACAGGTCGCTGTTGGATACATCGTCGAGGCCCTGAACTCCCACCTTGTCCCTGGGGCTTCGGTTGACTTCGCCGTAGACGAAGCTATCGGGATTCACAATCGCCGTCACCCGGGAATAGTTTTCAAACACTTCGCTGATATGCCCCACCAGTCCGTTTCCCGCCAGAACCGGCATGTATTTTTGTAGTCCATCCTTGGAACCCTTATCGATGATGAACACATCGTACCAATTGCTGGGTGACAGACTGACGATCTGGGCCCCTGTCTTAGGATAATTCTCGTAGTAATTATCCAACTCATACAGTTCCTGCAATTCCTCCAGCTTGGCGGCGTCGTTTTTGAGGATGGTATTCTCGTACATGTACCGGTCGATTTCCGCTTGCAGCTTTTCATTGTCCTCTTCCAGCGATTCTAGACGCTTGGCCGTTGTCATCAGCTCGGAGAACCAGTCTTCAACTGCCAAGTACGCTTTCTGAAAGGGCGCGGCCACATACCCGAACACCGTATTGATCGGTTGGATGTTCTGTCCCAGCACAAAGGTTACCGTGATGAGCGCAAGACAGAGAAGTGTAATGCCAATTATACGGTATTTGGTGGATACCTGCATCTTTTTGCGGTCCCGCATTGGTTTAATGGGGCGCAGCGGATCGAGAGGATTTCTCTTCGACCTCTTTTTTGCCATCAACAACCCTCCTGTTTATCACCGCCAGCGGCTGTCTTTTCCTTTCCCAAAATCCATCTATCGGCTGCGCTTCGGCGGGAGCAACACATTTTTCAGGTGATCCACATCGTCCAGAACAATGCCTGTTCCGTTGGCGACACAGTCCAGAGGATTTTCTGCGATTTTTACGCTCATGCCCGTTTCCTGGTGAATGATAGCGTCCAATCCCTTTAGCAGCGCGCCGCCGCCGGTCAATGTAATTCCTGTCTCCATAATATCCGCCGATAGCTCAGGCGGCGTTTTTTCGAGGGTATACTTGATCGCATCGATCATCGACATCACCGGCTCCTTGATGGCCTGCGCCACCTGGATGTTGGTAATCTCCACAACCTTGGGCAGCCCTGTTACAAGATCGCGCCCCTTGATGCTCATGACCTCCTCGGGGGTAAACTCGTCCACGTAGGCAGTGCCAATATTCATTTTAATCTGCTCCGCGGTGCGCTCCCCGATCATGAGGTTGAATTCCTTTTTGACGAAGTTGACAATATATTCATCCAGGCTGTCCCCGGCTGTCCGCAGTGAACGGCTGGTCACAATCCCGCCCAGGGAGATGACGGCTACCTCTGTGGTGCCGCCGCCGATGTCCACCACCATGCTTCCCATAGCCTCCTCCACGGGAAGCCCTGCACCGATCGCCGCCGCCATGGGCTCCTCAATGAGAAATGTCCCTTTCTCGCTGGACCCCGCCTGAATGGAGACATCCACAATCGCACGCCGTTCCACCTCCGTGACACCGTAGGGGATGCAGATGACGATTCGGGGCTTGCCGCCGATCCCTTTTTTGATGACTCGCCGGATGAAATACTGCAACATCGCTTTTGTCGTCGTAAAATCCGCGATGACGCCGTCTTTCATCGGGCGCACGGCCACGATGTTCCCGGGGGTGCGGCCAATCATCCGCTTCGCTTCCTCCCCCACCGCCATAACTTCTTTAGTCGTCGTATTGAATGCCACTACCGACGGCTCATTGATAATGATTCCCTCGCCGCGCAGGTATACCAGTGTATTGGCGGTTCCCAGATCGATCCCCAAATCTTTTGAAAATAACATTGAATAAGCTCCCTCCTGGATGTATTACGTTATATACCCTTCTTCTCTCATAGAAAAGTATTTTCCATTGCCGATGATGATGTGATCCCACAGTTGAATTTCCAGCAAAGCGCCGCCTTCTCTGAGCCGTTTCGTCGCAATGATATCGGACCGGCTGGGTCTCGGGTCTCCGCTGGGGTGATTGTGAAGCATGATCAGGCTGACAGCCCCCTGCCTCAGGGCTGCTAAAAAGATATCTCTGGCGCTGATGATAGAAAAATTGACGGTTCCCAGTGAAATATCCTGTGCAGCGATGATTTCATTGCGCCCATTCAAAAAGACAGCTTTCACCACCTCTTTGCTCAGAAAGCGCATCTGCTGCATATACAGGGCGGCTACGCTCTCCGGGTTGGCCGCGCAGAAGCGTTCCCGCGCCTGCGATGCCGCGATCCTGGCAGAAATCTCCAAAAGAGCCTTCAACTGAATGACTTTGACTCTGCCCAATCCCCGAAAGCGGTACAACTGCTCTGAACTCATGCGGAGCAAGTCGGAAAGCGGCTGGCCGGATTTCTGTTCCTGCTCCGCATAGGCCAACAGGCGTTTTGTAAGGTCCGTCACCTTTTCACCGCAGGCGCCGCTCTTCAAAATAATGGCCAGAAGTTCGGCGTCTGTCAACTGCGAGGCGCCAAGGGCCTCCAATTTCTCATAGGGCCGCTCCGACAAAGGCAATTCCTTCATTGTCAATGGTTTACTCGAGTTCATACTAAGGCTCATCCCTTCCCGATTGATCTGAAAGCATGACCTTAGCTGCGCCCTTTCGCCTCTCCTAGATGGACAAGTGTTCCTAAAAACTTAGGCATCCATGTACCAGCGTAGACTGCGTCCTGTGCTCTGAAGGGTCTGTTCCAGCTTGTATAAGGGAAGCCCCACCACATTCCAATAGTCCCCCTGGATTCTATCAACCAAAAGTGCGCCCTTTCCCTGAATCCCATATGCCCCTGCCTTGTCCATAGGCTCGCCTGTCGCCACGTACCATTCCAGAAGCTCGTCCGGCACCATGGCCATGGAAACCTCCGTCCGTTCATAGGCCTGGATATATGTAGTATTCACAGGAAAACAAAGGGTTATACCTGTATA